>JAHFDV010000469.1 GCA_023248815.1 Myxococcales bacterium | reverse complement strand
AAGCGCAGAACGCATTACCGAGACCCTACCCCGAAGAAAAGGGGAGGAGAAGGGCGCGCCGTGGCAAGATCGCCCCATGCCTTTCTCCAGAGAGCAGGTTCGTCGTGAGCTTCCTTCCGTCACGTCGTCCGTTTACCTGAACGCCGGTACGTTCGGCCCGCTGCCCGAGGTCGCTGCGCGTGCCATGCGAGCACGTGTCGATGCTTCGTTCGAACGGGGACGCATCGGCACCGAAGAGTACGTCTCGTTCGTGCAGCTGACGGAGCGAGCGCGCGCTGGGTTTGCACGAACGCTTCATGCAGCGCCGGAAGAGGTCGCGCTCCAACATTGCACGACCGATGGCGTCAACGTCGTCCTCTCCGGGAAGCAATTCTCGCCGGGCGACGAGATCATCACGACGACGCACGAACACCCAGGCCTCCTCGATCCTCTCGAAGAGATCGCGAAGCGATTCGGCGTCACCGCGCATCTCGTCGAACCCACGCTCGAAGCGATCTCCGCGCGCCTCAATCCGAAGACGAAGCTCGTCGCGATCTCGCACGTTCTCTGGACGAATGGCGACGTGCTGCCGGTTCGCGAGATCTGCGGTGCGGCTCATTCGTGCGGCGCAGAGGTGCTCGTCGACGGAGCGCAGTCGGTCGGTGCGATCGACGTCGACCCGCGCGCCCTCGGCGTCGACTATTATACGGTGAGCGGGCAGAAGTGGCTCTGCGGGCCTTCTGGAACCGGCGCTCTTTGGGTCCATCCGGATCGTCTCGGTAACGTCCGAACGCCATGGCCGAGCTACTTCTCGAAGGCGCGCGACGCGAAGGGCGCGCGCGAGCGCAGCGACGCGCATCGTCTCGATGCAACGACGCTCTCTACAACCTCACTCCATGGTCTCGTCGCATCCCTCGATTGGCACGACGCTCACAAGCAGAGTGGCGCACTCGAGATCTCGGCGCGACTCGCGGAGACGCTTCGTGCACGACTCGTATCTGAGGTCGGCGCCACGCCCTTTCAGGCGACCCACCCGTCGACGATCGTCTCTTTCTCGATTCCAAATGCCGATCCGCCGGCGCTCACGCAGAAGCTCGAAAAGGAGCGCGTTCTCGTGCGCTTCATTCCCGGGTTCTCGTGCGTGCGCGCTTCGATCGGCTTCTGGAACGACGCGAGCGATCTCGATCGTCTTCTCGCGGTGATCGAGCGCGCAGTACGATGATTTTTTGCGGATCGCGGCGGAAAGCTCAGTACGTCGGAATGCTCGGGTCGACGTCTTTCGACCAAGCGTCGATGCCACCCTCGATGTTGAACACCTGCGTGAAACCCAGCTCGAGCGCGCGCTCGGCGGCGCGACGGCTGCGCATTCCGTGGTGACACAGGAACGCGATCTTCGCGTCTTTCGGGAGCGCCTCGAAGTACTCGGCGCCTTTTTCGTCGAGATGACGTGCCTCTTTGAGAAGCGCGATTTCGCGCTCTTCGGGAGTGCGCACGTCGAAGATCGTGATCGCATCGCCGCTGTCGATCATCGCCTTCAGCTCTTTCACGCGGAGCGCCTTCACGCGCGGCGGCGCATTCGGGTTCTCGACCCGAAATCCTGCTTTCTCGCCGTTGACGAAATCGATCTTGAGACCGTCGGCACGCTTGGCGCTGCCCGCGTCCAGGAAGATCGGAAGGCCCTGCACGTCGATGACGATGTCCTTCGCCTGCTTCTCGTCGAGGAAGAGGTCGGTCGCGTAGTCGTCGGCGATTTCGATGCGAAGGCCGAGCGAAGGTTCGTCGCGTGCGTCGAGGAGCGCTTTTTTCGCGCTTTCGCTGACGGTGATCTGGGGGAGCTTCGCCGGGGAAAGATCAGCGCCGGCGCCCTTCTTTTGGACGCCCAACTTTTCGTGGAGCTCGCCGCTTTCGTAGAGCTCGCGCACGATGTCCGATCCGCCGATGAACTCGCCCTTGATGTAGAGCTGCGGGATCGTCGGCCACTTCGAATACGCTTTGATGCCCTCGCGGATCTCGCCGTCGGCAAGAACGTTCACCGTCTCGTACTTCGGCAAGAGCTCGTTCAGCATCTTCGCGACGGCGCTCGAAAAGCCGCACTGCGGAAAGTGACGATTGCCCTTCATGAAAAGGACGACATCGTTCGACTGAATCAACTCCTGAATCTTTTCTTCAACGCCCATGCGCAATCTTTAGTCCCTGGGGCCCCTTAAATCGAGGGCCGCCGTAGCTTGCGCCGCGATTCTTTCGGCCGTTCGCGGCTCGTGGCGCATCACCCCCTGCGGAATGCCTCCGCGCACCTCCGCCGTAGGGACCTCACCGCGCACCCACAGCGTGCGATCGACCATGGTTTGCAGCACGCCTTCGAGCGCGGCTCGCACCTCGAGGCTCTCCAAGATTCCGAAGGCGCGCGCGATCGCTTCGATCGTCGCAAGGCCATGAGGATGCGCTTCGCTGCGCAGGCGATACCTCGAAGGAGCATCGTGCGCGAGGGTGACGCAAGGAATCTCGCGCAGCCCCGGAGTACGCGCGCGCACCTTCGCCGCCTGCCGCCAGTTGCCGTCGGGAACGATGAGCGTCACGGGTCGACCGTCGCGAGCGAACTCGGAGAGCTGAACGGCGTCTTCGTGAGGAAAGAGAAGAATGGGCTGCGTACCGGGCGGAATGGGCAAGGGGAGGTTCGGCTGCATCTCGACGCCGCGATGCACGATCTCGCTATTTTCGAGGCACTCCGTCGCGAGGCGTCCAGTGTTCGTCGACTTGCGATCCTCGGTATGGTGAATCACGAGGAGAAGGCGCGTCGTCGTCGCGATGCGCGGAATCTGCGCGCAGAAGCACAAGCTCTCGTGCATGCGGCAGCGCGCGCAGCGAATGTGACCATTGCTTCTTCGGCTCATGATGCTCTCCGAATGACGACCTTCTGACTCATTGAACGCGGCATCAAAGCGCCGCCGAGGCTTTCCTTACAAGTGATTTCGGAGTGCCGACGACGAAGGTAAGGTCGACATTCTTCATGACGACCATCGCTTCGATCGAGGCCGAGCCCCTTTCCGTTCCACTTCGCGAGCCGTTCGTCATCGCCTCGGCCACCGTGACGACGACGCGCGCCGCCCTCGTTCGAGTCACGCTCGATGATGGGACGATGGGCATCGGGGAAGCGGCGACGCTCTATCCCGTGACGAAGGAAGACCAATCCGACCTCTTTCCGTACGTTGCCCGCTCACGCGCGCGTCTCGTCGGAGCCGCGGTCGAGCTCGCAGGACTGCCGTCGCTTCTCGACGACGTGCTCCCAGACTCGCCCGTGACGCGCGCTGGAGTCGAGGGAGCGATCCTCGATGCACTTGCGAGAAGAGCAGGGCGCTCCGTTCGCGAGCTTCTCGGAGGCCCGGTAATCCCACCCGTGCTCGTGTCGGACGTCACCATTCCGATCCTTCCTCTCGAAACGATGTGCTCGCTCGCAGAGGGTTGGCGTGCGCGCGGCTTTCAGGTCTTCAAGGTAAAGGTCGGAAAAGATCTCGACGCGGATCTGCGTGCGCTCGGGGCGATCGCAAAACGAGTGCCAGATGCTCGCTTTCGTATCGACGCGAACGGAGGCTTTTCCGCTCGAGAGGCGTTGCATCTCGTCAGCGAGGCGAAGCGGCTCGCGCTCGTCATCGAATGCTTCGAGGAGCCGACGACGCCTTTTGACTTGGACGCGATGGCCGCCGTCTCGCGTGCGTGCACGTATCCCGTAGTCGCCGATGAGTCGGTGAAGACGCTCGCGCATCTCGAGTCGCTCCTCGGCGCGCGCGCGGCGACCGGAGTGAATTTGAAGCTCGCGAAGTCCGGCGGACTCTTGGCCGCTCTCGCGATCGGTCGTCACGCCATGCGCCACGGCCTTTCCGTCATGATGGGCGGGATGGTCGAGACGCGCCTCGGAATGACCGAGGGCGCTCACGTCGCTGCGGCTCTCGGCGGCGTCGCGTTCGTCGATCTGGATACCGCGATGCTTCTCGCAGAAGATCCGTTCGAAGGAGGATACGAAGCTCGAGGCGCCGAGCTTCATCTTGCGACGCGTGGGGCAGCCGCGCTGGGGTTCGGTGTGCGGTGGCTGACTTCAAGTTCGACTTCAGCGTCATGACGAAGACGCGGGCAATCGTCATCATTCGAAAAGAAAAGATCGAGAACGAATCAAGAAGCTGGCGAATGCTCGGCCCTTCCGTAGACTCACGGCGTGGAGGGACCTTTACGCGGAGCCGTTAAGACGGCTCATGAGCGTCTGCAGACGCAGGCGACCTTGTCTGCGCTCGGTCCCATGGCGGGGACGATGTTTTGCGTCGTCCTCCTTTTCGCGATCATCGACATCTACGAGCTTCCATTCGCGTATCGCATTGCGATCACCGCCGGCAACGTCGCCGTTCTCATCGCAGCGTGCGTCGTTCTTTTCCTCCTCATCACGCGCAAGCTGCGCAGTCGGCAGGTCGAGCTTGCGGCGGCCGTTCTCATTTTCATCGCCGCGAGCGATTCGATGCTCACGTTTTGGCTCGCGCGCCGCGATTCCATCGTCGCGCATCTCGTGACGGAGATCTTGCTCGTCGGCAGCTTGATTCTTCACCGCCGACTCGTCATCGCGACGCTCGTGTACATCGTCATTGGCGGAACGCTCGTTGCGTTGCAGGTCGAGCCACGATCGGAAGCCTGGGAGGACAGTCTTGCGCTCGCCGCGGCTGCGGCCATTTCCTATGCCGTCTTTTCGGCGCGCATGAAGACGACGATGAACCTCGCGGTGTTGATGACACGCGACGAGCGCCGCGCGTGGGAGCTCGAACGCGCGCTCGAGACGAGTCGTTATGAGCTCCACGATCGCCAGAAGGCGGAAGCCGATCGCGAACGTCTCAAAGAGGCTCTCCTCCAGGCGCAAAAGATGGAAGCCGTGGGCACGCTCGCGGGCGGCGTCGCGCACGACATGAACAACGTGCTCATGGCGATCTACTGCTCGGCAGAGCTCATGCAAGACGAGCTT
>JAHFDV010000468.1:431-4979 GCA_023248815.1 Myxococcales bacterium | reverse complement strand
CGAGGACGGCTCAATCGATCCCGCTTCGCGCCTCGGCGCAGGACTGAAGAGCTTCCAGCTAGTCGCGCCTCAAGTACAACCGGAGCGGCACGGTCCGAACGCCTACATCGAACTGCCCATACGAAGCAAAGGCGGCGCGGCATTCTCGCTCCGATGTCATCTGTCTGAGATGCCGGACGGGACATGGCGATTCGACCGAGTCACGAACGTGAAAGAGCTTCTCGCGATCGAAAGCGAAGAAGAGCGCTTGCGCAAGGAAGCACTGATGAAAGAAACCGACCGGCAACTCAAGCAACTCGAAGTCGTTGCGCGACTCCATACAGGAGTAACGACGAGCTGGTCGCGACGAAATCGGTTCCAAGTCCGCATTCGCAACACCTCCGAACGAGAGCTTGCAGGGTTCCGCGCGCGCGTCCGGAATGTACGGATTGGCTTCGACGAGGGCGTGAAGTCCAGCACGCAGATCCGGCCAAGTGAGCTCTCGACCAGCATGTGGGAGTTTCCCGTGACCGATCTCGCTCCTGAATCTGTCCGCATGTTCGCGACCGGAGACAGCGACGACTTTGCTCTCGAAATTGAGGCTCTATCGTTCAGTGACGGAACGTCGATCGAACGAATAGTGCCATAGTCGGCGTGTGAGTTTTACCCCTGGCTAGTCCACCGTTCTTTAAGGAACGGTGGCGTGTTGCGAGCTCTAGCGAACGCGAAAAATCGACCTGATAACTGTCCGCCGAAAGAGGTCGAGAGAAGTGGTGATAGACATTTCTTGTGAGGCGACGAAGGTCAGCGGCTGACGTTCCAGATCCGGCAAACAGCGATGGCTCCCGGAGGTTGCCTTCCGGAGCGGCCGATGAAGAGCCTCCGCCCGCGATCCTCGAAATCGAAACTCTCATCGAAGAGCTTCGTGAACTTCAGCGGACCTTCAGACGTGGTCTACGAGACGACTCACGATTCGTCTCCGACGCCATTCGTAGATTCCGAAATCTCCTTGAACCTCGCCGCATTGGAGCGAAAGCCGACGCGATCTTCTTTCTTGAGCTCGCGTATGCCCGAGCACTGAGCGATGCGAGAAAGAAAAAAAGTCCCCGTCCGAAACTGACGAGTGATCACATCTCGCGATCATGGAAGTCATTCATCGAACGGCACGCCGAATACGAGAACGACACGAAGTGCAAAGATGCGTTCGATAGGACCGCAGCGAAGTGGGTCTCGGGCCGCCTGCCACCGCTTAAGGTGTTGTGCAAAATGCTCCAAGCCCCGAGCCGAAGTAAAGAGGGGATCAAGCACGACAGCCTCAAGACCGAAGTGGCGCGACAAAGGAAGCGCCTGCGGACCGAGCTCAGGCGCCAGTTTTCCGTCCTAGTTAACGAGGGCGATGAACATGATGCGCAGCCGATGGCGGATCTTCTTGAGGCATACGAAGAACTTGGGGAGCCCGATAGCAACAACAGGTGAGGCTACTCTGTATTAGCGGTAGACGCGTGGCGCGACGGCGCGGACGTGACAAGAAACCGATCATGGACAGCGACCGCGAAAGCCTGATCTCTTTGGTTCGTCAGAACGTCGATGCTCGGGGTCTTCGGTCAACGGCACGGAGTCTTGGACTCGCCACCGAGACCATCGCGCGACTCGTTGCCGGCCTTCGCGTTCACCCGGGCACTTGGGAGTTGGTACGCAACAGAGCAACTGACCTTCGGGCGTAGCGCGCAGCAGAGGACACGAGGAGTACGCGCGGACACTCCGCGCTCACCAACGACTGAATGAACGCTGGCGCCCTTGCGGGCACCGGCAGGGCACGGATCCGCCCGCAACGGCGGACCCGCGCTGACGCGGAAGCACGTCAGTGCTCGGAAACACGATGAAGGAATCGCAGCTAATGGGGAACGCAGGAGCAACAAGTTGGACGGGGATTGTCGCGGGTGCGACGGATAACGGCGGCTCCGTCGATCTCCGTGCGAGCAACGGCTCAGTCGCGTACCGGATCCCCGAGAAATCAAGAAGCAGTGGGGCACGATCCGATCTCAACCGATCATCCCTCACGGACCAACCGCACCTCCTTGATAGAAATGAATCTTTAGATGGGAGGTTGCGACATAGGGGATTCGACCGGAGCGGTGTGCAGGCATCGGTCGGAAGAACGTACGACTTCCCGTTCCGTCATTGCGACGGAGCACTCGCTCCGTTGCTCCGCGAAGTCCGTTCGGAGTTCACGCAGGCGCTACGGTCGGGAATTGCGGATCGCTTCGCGCGAGTGAGTCTGACCGTGCCGCTCGGTCGGGACGGACGCGATGCGGTCCTGGCAATGAGCCGACAGTACGCACAGACACTCGCCGCGCTAGCGACCTCTTCGTGGCTTGCGTTGGACGTGCGGAATGCCGAACGAGGATGGCACCTGTTTGGATTCGCACTTACCCCCTGTTCGAACAACGAACTCAAAAGGGCGTGGAGCGAAATTTCGGGTGCAAGGCCTCACGCGATGAACGTCGTGTCAGTAAGTGGGTGGACCGCGTTCCAAAGAGGCGAAGAAGACGAGTTCGCGCTGAACCTTCATCGAACGCTCGACTACGCGCTCAAGGTTTGGCCCGGAGCGCTTGAGCGCGACCTCGACCGAGATGTCGTGTCCGCAGGCGCTCTAAAACGGGCGTGGGACGTCGCGAGGCGGCGCGTGGGAGCTCCTAAGTCGTCCGCGCCCCGCGACGGCTCCTGTGTATCGACAGAGCCGTCGCCCTGCCCTCAGTGCAGCAAGCCGGTACTGCGCTCAAGAAGAGATGCAAGATTTTGCTCCGATCCTTGCCGGAAGAAGAACCATCGGAACAAGAAGCGCGCGGGTACCCAAGGCAAAGGTGCGCCATGAGACCGAGTAGAAAAGGCTGTGGACCGCACAGCTCGGATCCCGGTGAGTCGAGGGAGAGCGAAACTGCTCAACGACCTAGTGCGCCGTTCGACGGTTCGGACATGTTAAGTGAAGCTGAGAAGTCGCTGATCGATTCTTTCGTGGAGGAGGCTGTGAAGAAATGGCTGCAAAAGAACTAGCTGGGAAGCGGGTCGCGATTTACGCGCGTTACTCCTCCGAGAATCAAAAAGACTCCAGCATCGAGGACCAAGTCCGCGAGTGCACTGACTACGTCACGGACCGCGGGGGAAACGTTCTGCGCGTCTACAAGGATGCCGCCATCAGTGGTGCATCGCTTCACGGTCGCGTGGGCTTCGATGAGCTTATGCTCGCGGCGAAAACGCGCGCGATCGACGTCGTAGTCACTGAGGATCTTTCGCGCATCTCGCGCGATCTTGGTGACTCGGCAAGCGTCTTCAAGCGGCTCTCCTTTCAGAACGTCCAGCTTTTGGGCGTTGCGGACGGCTTCGATTCCCTCGAGGAGACGGCCTCGATGCATCTCGCCATGTCAGGCTTCAAAAACGACGCATATCTTCGCGACCTCTCCAAAAAAACGGCTCGCGGACTGCGCGGCCGTGCGCTCGCAAAGTTCTCCACTGGTGGCCTGCCCTACGGCTATGCGAGCGAGCCCTTTCTCGATGACGCGGGACGAGAAGTCGGCCGCAAGATCGTCATCCTCGACAAGCAGGCCGACATCGTTCGAACGATATATCGGGACTATCTCGGCGGCATTTCGCAGACAAGCATCGCCCGTCTGTTAAACGAGCGAAGCGTTCCCCCTCCGCGCGCGAGCGCTCGCAAGGGCGCCTGTGCTTGGGGAGTCACGACGGTGCGTGAAGTCCTTCACAATCGGCGCTACGCCGGCGAATGGTCCTTCGGGAAGAAGAAGTGGATCAAGGACCCAGATACCGGAAAGCGCGTCTACCGAAATCAGCCCGAAGAAAAAGTACATCGAGACGTGCGCCCGGAACTTCGGATTGTCTCGCCTTACCTTTGGGAACCTGTGGCGCAGCGCATCGCCGGTCGTCGCGCCGCGTACCTCTCGAACGCAGACGGAACGCCGAAAGGTAAAGCGCTCCCGGGACGCGGCACGCGCTACCCGTTCTCGGGTCTCCTTTTTTGCGGCTCGTGCGGTGCCACGATGACGATCGTGGGAACCGCCCCGCGCCGCTATCGCTGCTCGGCGAAGCACAGCAAAGGCACTTGTGCGAATGCCGTCACGATTCACGAGCACGTGATCCGCGCCGGACTACTCGAAGCCATCCGCGAGCATCTTCTCTCACGAGGTGGCCTCTCCTACGCGCGCAAGCGATTCGCCGAAATTCTCGGCGAGCGAACTCGCGATGAACGCGCAGAGATCGCGGAGGTCTCAGAGCGCATCGCGCGAACGGAGCAGCGAATCAAAGGCCTCGTCGCATTCATCGCCGAGGGGGATCAATCTCGGGCGGTTCGCGAGACACTGCGTGACCTCGAGGCCCAGGCCGGTCTCGATCGAGCTCAGCTCGTCGCCATTCGCGCTCGATCATCGGGGGCCATCCATCTCCCCACCGAAGACGAAATCCGCCACCTCGTCTTCGATGTGGAAGCTCACGTGGCAAAAGACGCCGTCCGCGGCCGTGAACTCCTCCGATCTCTCTTTAAAGACGGAAGAATCG
>JAHFDV010000468.1:0-421 GCA_023248815.1 Myxococcales bacterium | reverse complement strand
CCGACCCGCAAACGGACGGTACCTACGTCGCCCGCTCCTCCCTGCTGCCCTTCGTGCTCCTGAGCACAAAAGCTCAAACCCCCGAATCCGAAGACTCGAGGGTCAGAAGTACAGAGCTGTTGGTTGCGCGGGCTGGATTTGCAGGTTGTATACGGCCGTTGAATTGCCGTTCGAATGGAGGAGCGCGAGTTAGTCGTCCTTCTTTTCTTCCGCCTTCTCCTTCTTTTTCTTTTTCTTAAGTTCTCTCGACTTTTCCAGGCGCCCAGCCTTTTGTGGCAGGTCGTAAAGGCTGGCGTAAGTGTGCTGGATTATCTCGAAAGCGATGTCCAGCTCCGGCACGGAAGGAACCGAGTGATCGTGGAGTGCACCGTTCCCGAGAAATCGGAGTTCCGTGAGAGTGTCGGCTTCCCGTTTTGTCAGG
>JAHFDV010000467.1 GCA_023248815.1 Myxococcales bacterium | reverse complement strand
ACGGACGCTGGTCTCTCCGCGCTCGTCGCCCGGCAAGCGCCGTCTTCGAGGGGGTGAGGCGACCATTGGAGGTCCTCAAACGAATTCGCGAAGCACGAGCGCAACGTCTCGGCAGAGACGCAGACGAGCCTTGAATTCTCGTCCGAGGGCGCCAATGATGCGCGCATGACAGCGACCTCCCTCCCCGTCCTCGCGAGCGGCACCCATACTTTTGGCGACCGCACAGTGCATCGCCTCGGATTTGGTGCCATGCGGATCACGGGCAAGGGCATTTGGGGACCGCCGCGCGATCACGCAGAAGCGATTCGCGTCTTGAAGAAAGCGGTAGAGCTGGGCACCGACTTCATCGACACCGCCGACTCGTATGGCCCATTCGTGAGCGAAGAGCTCATCGCCGAGGCGCTGCACCCCTATCCGAAGAATTTGTTCATCGCGACGAAGGCCGGCCTCCTCCGCACGGGTCCCGATGTCTGGATCCCCCTCGGCCGTCCCGAGTACTTGCGCCAGCAATGCGAGATGAGCTTGCGCAGGCTCAAGGTCGACCGCATCGATCTCTTTCAGCTTCACCGTATCGATCCGAACGTCCCTGCCGACGAGCAATTCGGAGTCTTGGCCGACCTCAAAAAGGAAGGAAAGATCGCGAACGTCGGCTTGTCCGAAGTCGAAGTGCCGGAGATCCGGGCCGCCCGAAAGGTCGTGCCGATCGTCAGCGTGCAGAATCTGTACAATCTCTCGACGCGAAAAGCAGAGGCCGTCGTCGACTACTGCGATCGCGAAAAGATCGCGTTCATTCCCTGGTACCCCATGGCAAGCGGCAAGCTCGTCGAGCCGGGAGGAGCCGTCGCAAAGCTCGCCGAGAAGATCGGCGCGACCGCATCACAAGTAGCGCTCGCTTGGCTCTTGAAGCGCTCGCAAGTCATCTTGCCAATCCCGGGAACGTCTTCCGTGAAGCACCTCGAAGAGAATGCTGGAGCCGCGAACGTGAAGCTCGACGAAGCGCAATTCGCAGAGCTCAGTGAGCTCGGGAGCTGAAATGACGATCGATGCCGCGACGAAGCCCGTTCCAACCGTCTACGAGTGGATGGGAGGAGCTCCCGCCCTCGAGAAGCTGTTTTCGGAGTTCTATGGACGCGTTCCCAACGATGCACTGCTCGCGCCCATCTTCGCGAACATGTCGAAACATCACGTAGCGCATGTCGCCGCCTTCGTGGGCGAAGTGTTCGGAGGACCGAAGGTCTACACCGAGTCGCACGGCGGACACCCGAACATGATCCGGCATCATCTCGGCAAGAGCCTGAACGACACGCAGCGCAAGCGCTGGATCGAGCTTTTGCTCGAATGCGCCGACGAGTTGGGAGTGAAAGACGATCCCGAATTTCGCTCCGCCTTCGTCGCGTATCTCGAGTGGGGAACGCGCCTTGCCGTGATCAACTCTGCGCCTGGAGCGGACGTGACCGAAGACGCCCCCATGCCAGCGTGGGGTTGGGGCGAAGCCAAAGGGCCTTACATTCCCTGATCTCGAGTCGCGACCATCGAGTTGCCCGCTCGGCCTCCCGAGCCTAGAGACGAGGGATGGAAGCACCGAAGATCGTCCGGGGGCGTCTCATCGATCACTTTCATCTCGTCGTCAAAGACATCGAGGCCAGCCGCAGGTTTTACAAGGCGGTCTTCGAAGTCATCGGCGTTCCCGTCGGAGGCGAGGCTGAAGATCATTTTTGGGCAGACGAGATTTTCGTCTCGAGCGCGATTTCGAAGGCCGCGCAGGGCAAGGTGACGGGACGCACGCACTTTGCGTTGCAAGCGAGCGAACGAAAAGTAGTCGACCGCTTCTACGAAGTCGGGCTCGCGGCCGGAGGCAAAGACAACGGGGCACCGGGAGAGCGCCCGTATCACCCGGGCTACTACGCCGCCTTCTTGATCGATCCCGACGGGAACAACGTCGAAGTCGTGCATCACGGTCCGGCCAAGCGTTCGGCGGAGAAGATCGACATCACGTTCTAGATGGCTCAAAGGCCCTCGTGCTCGCCAGAAATAAGCCTTAAACGGACGTGCGCAAAATGCGTCCGTCTTGACGGCGCGGCGTCGCAAACTACGCTGCGCGGATGCACTGGCTCTCGAGATCTCTGCCGTGGGTCGGTCTCCTCGCAGTCTACGCGTGCGGCGACGACGCGAGCCCAAGAAGCGAAAGCGCGGACGCAGGCCCCGATGCGGGAGCGCAGAGCGAGACCTCGACGGGTGACACGGGCGCCGAAGCCGGAACGTGTCCGCAAGGATGGGTCTGTCCAGCGGTCCCCGTCTACACGTCCGTTGTCGGGAGCTGGTACACGAACATCTACCGAATTACGACGGACACGAAAGCTCCCGGCTACGCGGAAGCGTTTCATTGGAGTGACTGTCGCTATCGCCCCTCGTTGGGGACCTACGACAGTGACAATGTCGGCGTCTTGAGCACGCATCTCGATCAGATGAAAGCTGCACGCATCGATTTTCTGATGCTCGATGGGACGAACGGCTACTCGACGACGCTCGCCTACGACACCGACGTCCTCATTCATACGCAGCTCAAGCGCGATCCGTCGATGCGCATTCCAATCGCGCTGACGCTCGGCGCGCAGCTATGGGCCAATCCTCCGGGAACTGCGAGCGCCGTTCCGAACCATCAAGCAGAGGTCGACAAGGGATTCGTCGACTTCGCAAACAACGCGACGCAGAATTTTACGTACGCCAAGGCGCTCAGCAACACGGCGGGCGCCGAACCGATCAATAGTGTCTATTTCAAGTGGGACTCGAAGCCCCTCATGGTCGTCTACAACCCGCCTTCTCCTGGCGGCAACAACGGCATCGACTGGATGGACCCGCGCTTCACCGTGCGCCGCGCCGGGAGCATCGTGAATCCGAACGCGCAGAGTACGAAAGACTACGGCGCACTCGGTTGGTGGGGTTGGGTGACGGAATACCCGCAGTACATTTCGAAAGAAGCCATTGCGGTCAGTCCCGGTGCCGACAACAAGCACCGCGGATGCGCTGGATGCGATTACGCTCTCGACCGCGAGAACGGTCAGCTCTTCATTCGCGAGTGGCTACGCGCGATCGAGAACAACCCTCGCGTCATCGTGATTGCTGCTTGGAACGACAACATCGACGAGACCGCCATCGAGCCCGCATCTCCGATCGCCGGCAAGGGCGGCCCCGCATACGTCGACTCCTATGGCGTCGAGACGCCCGATTGGTATCTCCAGATCGCTTCCGCTTACAGCAACCTCCGCACGGGCCTCATGCCTGACAACGTCTATCGCGACGACGACAGCACGACGATGTTTCGAGTGACCGCTGGGAAGCTCGTCGCCGAGTCTTCGTTTCCGCACAATCGACCCGTGATTGTGCTTCCCAAAGGGACTCTCGCGAATCTTCTCCGCTGACGGGAGCCGATTCGCGAGCCTCTTACGGTGTCATGGCGCGCATGTTCCTCCGCCATTGACGCCGACGGATTTCTCGAAGCAGCGGAACGTGAGCTTCGAGGGAGTGTCTCCGCTCGAGACGCGCGAGAACTTGATCGCCTGGCGGCAAATTCCGAGCTCGACGTTGGGCGTCTCCTTCGTCACGTAGCACCACCCAGGAACGCTTGCGTCTTCGCATCCGCCCTTCGCTTTTTTGCCGCTCGCTGGATCTGCGCTCGGGAAGTCGGCCTGTTTGATCTGCGGAAGAATGCAAACGGGGAACTTCTCTTCCGCTTCCGCTAGCACGTCACCGACGACGCTGCGCCGCTCAGCACGAAATTGCTTCAGCGCCTCAGCGGTCGGGATCGTTCGACCTGCTCCGCCGGGAAGGTTCGGGTCTTCGCAATCGCTCTCGCTTCCTTCCTTCCCGAGTTGTTCGAAGACGAGGCATGGGAGCTTGTCGATGTCGGTCGTCGAATCGTTCGGGTCGACGATGGGTTGAGGAATGCACTGCGCGAAGTTCTCGCGAATGCCGTCGACGATGCGGGTCACGGCCGGCCGATATCCGTAGGTTTGGCGCCCCAGCGCCGATGAATCGTCGGTGAGATTCATGGGGCAGATCGAGGCCACGATCCCCTGTTTTTCCAGACCGCGGACCACTTCCAGCTCGCGCAGCGTTGGATAGGACTTCGCACGAATCTGCTTGATGCGGTCGTTGTCGTCGCAGAGCGGATTGTCGCTCTCCTTGTCGGGATCGGCGTTGCTACCGCACGCGCAGGCGCCGTCCGTGAGACTCGTGCATTCGCGCACGAGGTCCGTGGGAAGGTCGAACGCGCACGCGTATTGGAGATCGGATTCATGGTTGGTGTCCCATTCGTCGCGATTGACGGGATTGTCTTTGGGAACTCCCGGGCGCCTCGTCATCGACTCCTGCATGTACACGCTCTGCCCGGTTACATCGTACTTTGCCGGGCTCCGCCCGAGCATCTTCTCCCAGTCGTCGGTCGTGAGCGCGGACTTCAAAGGGCCTGGCGTCAACGCAGACAAGTCCTTCGCCTCATCCCCCTTCTCTCGCTTCACGAGTAGCTGCCACGGAACGCCACCGATGAGCGCGAAGAACACCTGGTCCGGCGAGCGGCCGCCTGCTTCGAGATGGCAAAGCTCTTGGTCCGCAGAAGTGGGAAGCTTCGAAGCGAAGATTGGGTTGATACAGCTTCCCGCATCCAACTGATAGGGGGCGTAGTTACCGTCGGCGACGGGATGCTCTTCGTCTCGGTTCGGTACGAGGAGCTTCTTGAAGCCGTCGACATAGCGCTGCACGGGGAATCTCGGGTCGTAACCAAATCGCTGTTTCATTCGGGCGAAGCGCACGTTCAGATCGTCTTTTCCTGCCGCGAGCGTCGCGAGTTTTCCGTTCGGTCCAACGCAGGTCGGATCATAGAGAACGTTTCCTTCCCTCGATGCATTCTCGAACAAGCAAGACCCGCAGCCCTCCGCGTTCGGTTCCGTCTCACAAGGCGCGGTGCCCTTGATCATGTTGGGCTCCA
>JAHFDV010000114.1 GCA_023248815.1 Myxococcales bacterium | reverse complement strand
TTGATACGCTGCGAGCGGCTTCAGGATGCTGCTGTAATTCCATTCGTCCGGGATGCTCCCGTCGCCGGAAGTGAGCACGATGAGATTCTGAGCGGGCGCTTTCGCGGCACGCGCGTCTCTTTGGCGCATCGCCGTGACCATTCCTGAAAAGAACGCGGTCGCGCCGAGGCCCAACCCGAACTGTCGTCTCGTGATTTTCAATGGCCACCTCGATTCGGCAGGTCGCAGCTCAAGCGCGCACGGAAAGCATGACTATGAGCGACGGAATGCGGTGGCGAAAGGAAAATTGAAACTTCGAGCGTCAGAACTTCACTTTGACCGGCGTCGAGCTGCTCGTCGTCGTGCCGTCGCCTAGCTGTCCACTTTCGTTGGCCCCCCAGCAGTACACCTCACCGTCGTAGGTGAGCGCACATCCGAACGAGAGCGTCGAGAGCGCGACGCGGTAGACGTTCGTGAGATTCGGCACGAGCGTCGGCTTCGTGATCGTCCCGCCGCTCGGTTGTCCCACCTGACCCGACGTATTTCGCCCCCAGCATTTCACGCTGCGCTCTTTCGTCACGACGCAGGTCATGTCGTTGCCGGCAGTGGCGCTCGCGATGTTCTCGAGACCTGGGTAAAGGGTCGGCCCGTAGATGTCGGTCGCAGCGTCGCCGATACCGCTCTCGCCGTATCCATTCGATCCCCAGAGCACGACGCGACCATCTTGACGCGTCACCGCGAAGTTGCGGCCTTGTGCAGATAAGAACGAATCGACACCGACGATGACGCTCCCGAGTGCGGCGGAGCGCACGTCGACGAGGGGCGTCGCAGAGCCACGGCCGAGCTGTCCGAAAATGTTGGAGCCCAAGCATTCGATCCCCGAAGGCATCGTCGCGCAGGTCGTCTGTCCTCCCAGCGTGATCGAAGTTGCTCCCGTGAGAGACGAGATGGCACTCGGCTTCGCGCTGTTCGTCGGTGAAACGGTCTGACCGCTCGCCGTGCCCGTCCCCAGCTGTCCTTGCGCGTTGTATCCCCAACACGCGACGCGATCGCCCGTCAGAAGAGCGCACGAGTGAAAGGATCCGGATTGAACGTCGACGGGTTTTGCGCCGATCGGAAAGCCCTTTACTTCGTTGGGATCGAAGTGCGGCTTCGTATCGGCCGTCGCGCCTACCTCTGCCGAGCTATTGATGCCCCAACAGAAAATGCGCTCGTCGGTCGTGAGCGCGCAAGAATGCCAACCGCCCGCAGAGATCGTCTTGATGGGAACGAGTCCGCGCAGCTGAATGGGTGTCGAAGACGAGTCGACTCCAGTAACGCCGAGCTGGCCCGAAAGATTCGAGCCCCAGCAGCTGATCTTGCCGTCGCTGAAGAGCGCGCACGCGAAGCTTCCACCCACGGCCAGCTGAACGACGCACGTGCCCGTGCACGTCGGTCCAACGACGCCTGCTTCATTGGGAGGGCCGCCGTCGTACCCAGGCAACGAGGAATCTCCGACCGTGTACTTTCCGCTGTCGAAGTCTTCGCGCGGATCACTGCCTTCATCCGCCGAGCAGGCAGCGACGATGGCTGCCGTCGACGAGACGCAGCTCGCGAATGCGACCGCACGGATGAATCGAGAAGTGTTCAACGTCGGAAAAAGTGAAGTGAAAGAGGCAAGCGCTCGAGAAGAGGCAAATGAGGAAGCGGCGCCGCGCGCAGCGGTCGTCTCCTAGGATACTGCATCGCTTTTGCTCGTCGACTGCGAGAACCACGAAAACGCCTGTTTCGGGTGGTAGGAGCGGATTTTCATGGCCATCATCGGGAGGTGAAAGAGAGCCGAAAGGCCGAAATTTGCGACCGATCGCCTGCCGACCCCGGCGAATTTTGCGGTCGTTTCGGAGGCGGGATTTGCGCTATGAACGCGCCATGGCCGTATCGAAAGAGACCGTAGTAACGACTGCAAAAGGCGCCTTGGGCGAGCTCGGGAGCATCTCGGACGCGCTCGTGCTCGGAGGCGATGTCACCGTGACCATCTCCGCGAAAGAGCGCGTGGTTGCCGCCGACAAAGTTCGCGTCGCATTGCGCGGTCTCGAGGGCGTCGCCAACGTCGACGTGCGATTCGCAGAGGCTCCCGCCTCGCGCGCGATCGCAGAAGGCGACCTTCTTCCCAACGTGAAGAACGTCATCTTCGTGATGAGCGGTAAGGGCGGCGTCGGCAAGAGCACCGTCGCCACCAACCTGACCATGGCGCTGAAGCGCGCCGGACATCGCGTGGGTCTTCTCGATGCCGACATCTATGGTCCCTCGATTCCGACGATGCTCGGCGTCGAAGGGCGTCCGTTTTCGGTCGATGGCCAGCGCATCGAGCCCATCGAGCGCTTCGGTGTGAAGCTGATGTCGATCGGCTTTCTTCTCGAGGATCCGAAAGCAGCCGTCATCTGGCGCGGCCCCATGTTGCACGGTGCGCTCCTCCAATTTTTGAAGGACGTGAACTGGGGCGATCTCGACTTCCTCGTGCTCGACCTTCCGCCGGGAACGGGCGACATCGCACTAACCCTTTCGCAACGCGTGAAGCCGACGGGCGCAGTCATCGTAACGACGCCGCAAAATGTCGCGACGGACGACGTCTTCAAGAGCGTGTCGATGTGCCAGAAGGTGAATATCCCGATTCTCGGCGTCGTCGAGAACATGAGCTACTTCATCGACACCGCGGGCGTTCGTCACGAGCTCTTCGGCAAAGGCGGCGGAGCGGCGGTCGCAGAGTTCTCGAAGTCCGAGCTCTTGGGTCAGCTCCCGATCGACACGACCGTGCGCGAATGGGGCGACAAAGGAACGCCCGTCACACAAGCCTTGCCCTCGAGCGCGATCGCGCAAGCGTTCGTCAGCGTCGCGGAGCGTCTCGTCGACGTCGTCGATCGCCGCAACGCCGAAGGGACGAGCAGTGAGACGGAAGGCCCAATCATCGATCGCTCGGGCGGCGCGGGCCGCAAGCGACTGAACGTCGTCGGCGGATGAGATAGCTCGCATCTCAGGGAAGTGTCTTTGACCGAAGAGTCCTTCGTCGAGGTGTCCCAAACCGTCTTCGAGCCGTCCTTCCCGCCAGCGTCAGTACCGTCTCCCGACGACTATGAAAAAACGTGCGATTGCGATCGGTCGTCCGCACGCGTCCGTCGCGACTCGCGTTTATGTCGGACTACTTCTTCGCAATCGTCCCGAGCACCCAATCGGCGAGCGGGATCGTCACGTTGAAGTTCTCGCGCTGCATGCGTCGCGGATCGTGATGCCGTGCATGATGCTCGCGCAACGCACCGAACGCTTTCGTACGCAAGAGAGGAGAGGTGCTCGGCAGGTGATACGAGAGATGCGTGAGCTCGTACGCCACCATGTAGAGACTCCCCGTCACGAGAAAGAGCCAGCCCACATTCGGCGAAACGAGCTTCGCGAGAAGCCAAGCGAGCGGCGCCGCGGCAAGCGTGATTCCGAGAACGCCCATCGCCGGAATCAGGACGAAGCGAAACTCGCGCACGGATCGAATCTCCATGTCGCCCTCCACGTAAACGACGTGGTGCTCGGGCGTATGGCGATCGTAGATGACTTGAAACGGCGGTAGGCGGCGATGCAGCACGTACTTGTGGACGCCCCATTCGTAAAAGTTGGCGAACACGAAGACGATCGGGATCGTGAAGAGCTCTAGCCACGTCGGTGACTTCACGAATGTGACCCCGAGAACGAGTGCTGCAATCCCGACCCCGGTCGTCCCGAGAAGATGGCCGACGGGCGAATACCAATTCGGGATCGCTGCGAGCATGCGCGCGCGCGTGCGGTCGCGAAGAGGGCCGATCAGCTCTTCCAACCGCCCTTTTTCTGAGTCTTCAAGAGCTCCACGTCTTGCTCTTTTTTCAAGAGCACACCGAGAAATGGCAACTCGCGGATGAGGCGCTGCTCGCCCACGCCCGCGCGCTTCAGCACGGCAATCCAATCGACGAGCTCACTCGTCGAGGGGCGCTTGCGAAGGCGTGGCATGTCGCGGAGCTCGTAAAAGGCGACGACCGCTTGATCGACGAGGGACTGGTCGATGTTCGGATGATGAACGCGGACGATCTTCTTCATCAGCTCCTGATCAGGAAACTCGATGAAGTGAAAAATGCAGCGCCGCAAGAACGCGTCCGGCAGCTCTTTCTCGTTGTTCGAAGTGATGACGACGACGGGGCGATCTTTCGCGACGACCTCGTCGCCGGTCTCGCCGACGACGAAGCGCATGCGATCGAGCTCGTGCAAAAGATCGTTCGGGAACTCGAGATCGGCCTTGTCGACCTCATCGATGAGGAGAACCACACGCTCTTTCGCCGAGAACGCCTCGCCGATGGGTCCGAGCTTGATGTAGTGGCGAATGTCTTTGACGTCGCCATCTCCGAAGCGTGCATCATACAATCGTTGTACGGTGTCGTAGACGTAGAGACCGTCTTTGGCACGCGTCGTCGATTTGACGGGCCAATGAATGATCTTCGTGCCGAGGCTCGAGGCGATCGCCTCAGCAAGGAGGGTCTTGCCCGTGCCGGGCTCGCCTTTCACGAGAAGAGGCTTTTCGAGTGCGAGCGCGCAGTTGACCGCGGTTTCGATCGACTCGCTGGTGAGATAGCTCGCCGTGCCGGCGAAGCGTCGGAATTCGGTCATGGGGGTGCTCTACGATCTAGCTGCGCCGGGCTCAGAGATCGAGAAGAACGCCCACACCCGTGCGAAGCGAAAACTGGACGGCGCTCGCGTCGACCGAGCTCTCCGAGTTTCCTTGGCTTCGGACGAAGCTGCCACCAGGAAGAAGAAGCAGCTCGGGGGCGAGCACGAAGTAGACATTGTTCACGGGACGCCACAGGGCGTTCACGTCGAGCCCGAAGTAGACTCCTTTCGTCGTTTCCTTCGCCGCCGTGTCGTCGTTTTGCACGTTGGTTTGTGCGACTTGTTGCGAGCGGAAGCCGAGGCCTCCACGCGGCCAGATGCCGAATTTCTCGCCGATGGGGATCATGTAACCCACGCGTGCCAGCGCACTGAAATCGGTCGTCGTCGGGAGATTGACCTTTCGCGCGGCGTTTCCTTCTGCGACCTCGGTGCTGGAGCTAGTCGAAGAGATCTCGAAGAGGCCACCGACCGAGAGATGATCGATGACGAAGAAGTCGGCAGAAGGCGCAAACCAAACCGACGTGTAGCTCGTGGTGAGGGATGCCTCGTTCGCATTGGCCCCGAACTGATCGACCGTGACCGATCCCGTGCGGAAGCCGAGCGGTCCTTGAAACGAAGTTCCGTTCGGTGAGAGGCGCATCCCTGCGAGCTCTCCGAGAACGAGCTGATGCTTCGCGCCGAGCGGCACGGAGAGGTCATCGGCGTGCGCTTCGCCTCCCATGAACGAAAGAGCCATCGAAAAGGCCGCGACCGAGAAGCACGTTTGGAAGGTTCGCATGGTGCTATGATTACCGGCGAAAACCCGTCGCGCCAAGCTCCTTGCGCGGCACCGTTTCGGTCTTCCCCCATGCTCCTGCGCGTTCCCGATCTTCCTCGTCCGAGTGTCGCCTCCGTCGACCGCGCTGCCATCGAGCTCGCGCGCGTCCTCGGTGACTCGCGCGTGATTCGCGGAGAAGGTTGCGCGCCCTACGCGAGCGACGAGAGCGAAGTGCTCGGCCCCGGCGCCGACATCGTCGTTCTCGCAGACGACCTGGAATGCGTTCGCTCCACGCTCGAAATTGCGGCAAGGAACGATGTTCCCGTCACGCCGCGCGCGGGTGGCACGGGGCGCACGGGCGGAGCGGTTCCTGCAGCCGGGGGCATCGTGCTCGCAACGGACAAACTCTCGCGCGTCAAAGAGATCGATCGCAAGAATCTCATCGCGGTCGTCGAACCCGGCGTCGTGCTCGGCGCATTCCACGACCTCGTCGAAGCAGAGGGCCTCTTCTACCCGCCCGACCCGAACTCACTCGCGAGCTGCTGTCTCGGAGGAAACGTCGCCGAAAACGCGGGCGGCCCGCGCGCGTTTCGCTACGGCGTCACGCGTGAATACGTGCTCGGACTCGAGACCGTCTTGATGGGCGGCACCGTCGTGCGCAGCGGCAAGCGCACCGTCAAAGGCGTCGCCGGTTACGACGTCACGGCGCTTCTCGTCGGTAGCGAAGGAACATTGGGTGTGTTCTCCGAAATCACGCTTCGCCTCGTTCGCAAGCCCGAAGGAGTCTCGACGTTGCTTGCAATCTACACCGATGCGGCCTCGGCAGCACGCAGCGTGGAAAAGATGATTGCGGAGGGGATCGTGCCGCGCTGCATGGAGCTCATGGACGCGCGCACCCTCGAGGCGATTCGCTCGCAAAAGGTCGAAGTCGATCCGCGCGCGGGTGCGCTACTCCTCATGGAGCTCGACGGCACCGAGCGCCATCGTGAAGAGAGTCTCGAGCGCGTCGCCGAAGCCATCGGCTCGGCAGAAGGCGTCATCGACATCGTCGTCGCGAAAGACGAATCGCAGCGTGCACACCTTTGGTCCGCAAGACGTGCGCTTTCGCCAGCGACGCGCAAGCTCGCGAAGCACAAGCTCTCGGAGGACGTCGTCGTCCCGCGCGCCTCACTGACGACCCTTCTCGAACGCGTCGAAGCCATCGGTGAGAAGACGAAAATCAAACACCTCACGTACGGCCACGCGGGGGATGGGAACATGCACGTCAACTTCCTCTGGAACGACGACGAAGAGCGCCCTCGTGTCGATGATGCGATCGAGATGCTCATGCGAGATACCGTCGCACTCGGCGGAACCATCTCCGGGGAGCACGGGATCGGAATCACCAAGCTCCCTTATTTGCCCATCGAGCAATCTCCCGAGCTCATCGCGCTTCAGCGCAACATCAAGTCGGCGTTCGACCCGAAGGGACTATTGAACCCCGGGAAGATCTTCCAGCAGGCCGGTCACAAGCTCTGCTGATCGTTCGATCGGTTAAATGAAACACGCGGCGCGCTCATCGAGCGGCCGCGCGTTCGTCTCCGTCTCGGAGAGCTTCGTTATAGGATCACGCCGCCCTTGGTCGCGCAGCCGAAGGCGATCGAGAGCTGCCCGCCGGAGTCCGCGCGAACGGCGTCGCACGAGCTCTTGCAGAGCTGCACCTTCGTGGGCGCGTTGGGGATGTCGTAGTGCCAGCCGGTGCCGCTCGCGCAGTCTTTGCTGTAGGCGAGCGTGTCTTCGACGCCATTGATCTTCGTGACGACGTTGACCGCGTTGACGTCGAGCGTCTTGCCTGCGGGAGGCGCGGGAAGCGCGACGTCACACGAGATCGCGCTGCCGCGAATCGTTTCGAGTGCGGTCTGAAGCGCCGCCGAGGTCTGCGCGGGATTGCCGACCTGAACGATGAACGCCTTGCCTTTGCCGTCTTTCGAGCCCGCCGCAGCTACTTGATCGAGGAGTGCGAGGTTGCCTGCCGCCGCGTCTTGCACGCCGATGACGTAGGTGTTGATCGGGCTCGAGCCGCTCGCTGCCGTCTTCGCAACCGCTGCAACGTTCGCGACGTCGTCGTTCGCGTCGGCCGTAGAGTCACAGGCCGTCGGCATACCGTCCGTCACGAGCACGACGGCGATCGCGTCGTTGGGATGCGCGGAACGAATCGCTGCGGCGTCAGTGAGGGCACCTTCGAGAGCGGGCTTCGAGGGCGTTCCACCGAGCGTCGTCTGCGCGTCGATGCTCGTTCCAAACACCGTGGCGGTGGGCCCGAGAGCCGTGAGCGGCACCGTCGACGAGTAATTGGCCTTGCCGCACTGGATGTTGTCGCCGCTGTATTTCGGGAAAAAGCCGAGCGCCGCGCTGATGCCCGCCGACTTTGAATCCGTGAAGAACGACTTCAACGCACTGCCGACGGGAATCCACTTCTTTGCGGGGTCGTAGTCGGCGACGAGCGAACAGCCCGTCGTACTCGCGCACATCGTTGCCGTCTTCCCGTTGCTCAGCTTCTGCGTCGTGCACGCAGCATTCGTCGTCGAGTTCTTGCAGCTGACCGTGTTGCCGCTCTTCGAACACGAGACGTCGAAGTTGTCGCCCGTCACAGTCGCACAGAGGTAGAACGGCGTTCCTTGGAACGATACGTCCTGGCAGGAGACATCCTTCTTCGCGCCGCAATCGTAGCCCTGGGAGAAGTCGCCCATGCTCCCGCTCTTGTCGTACATGAAGACGAGATTGAGCGGCGTGAGCTCAGCCGCTTGCACCGAAGATGCACACTTCGGATCCGAGCCGCTGTTGTCGCCACCGGGACCGGCATCGTCATCTTCGACGACACCATAAGGGTCGCCGTTGCCATTGCCGTTGCCATTGCCGTTGCCGTTTCCGTCGAACTCCGACCCGCCTCCGCTGCCGCAAGCGATCAGAAGGCCGATTGTCGAAAAGGAGAGACCGATCGTCAGCTTGGAGGGCATTCGGGGAGTCTTGTCACCGAGTGATGACGGAACAAGGAAAAAACTTCATGATTCCAAATTCTTACAGAGAACTAGATCGACACACATCCTGCGCGCCAGTTGAATTGTTTGCGGTTTTCGCTGCACCTACGTTCGCGCTGATGGCCGTCCATTGTGGAGAATTCGATGACAAACTCCGTGACCATGTACTCCGAATGGAATTACTCCTAGCGATCGCGTGCGGCATGAACAACAGCTGATGTCCGACGCCCTCAGCAGGAAGGCGGAGAGAGTGGAGCCGCCCGTTCACGGTCAAGACTACGCGGCGATGGCACGAACGTGGCTGGTGTCTCAGGACGGGAGATCTCAAGTCCGCTTGGCGATTCGGGAATGCGAAGAGCGTTCGCGAAACGTCGCTCATGGACGGATGTGTTGCGCGTTGATTCAAAAAAATCGACAACCGCAACCACAGGGTAATTCAGGCGTTTTCTCGATCGACACGAAAGGTGATCGTGCTAGCTGTTCTCCACATGAACCTTCGCAACACAGCTCTCTGGATGGGTCGAGCCGGCACTGTCGCGCTCGGCGGTTTCGTCTTCTTCTCCACCTTCGCGTGTTCGGCCGGACCGAGCTACCGCGTGGTCAAGAAGACGCAGTACGACGGAACGCTTGCTCTCTATCGACCGAATGATCAAGAAGCGCGCGCCGAGATCGATCGCGTGATGCGCGATCATTGCCGCGGCGACTACGAGGTGCTCGAAGAGGGCGAAGTGGTGGTCGGTAAGATCGAGACGACGACGGGTACGCAAGACCAGACGACGCAACGCGGCCGCACCTGGGTAGGAACGCCGGCGTCCAACACGCGCACGACGCAAAGTCAGACGACCCAGTCGACCGACAAGACCGAAGTGCAGCTGAAGTACCGCTGCAAGATCGGTGGGGCCGCTGCGGTTCCTGCAACGACGCCCGCCCCCGCAGCCGCGCCGGCAACGACGGGAACGATCTCCGTGCAAGCCGCGCCGCGAGCCGAAGAGGTTCACGTCCTCCGCGTCCAGTACTATTGACGCATCCATTCTGACGCTCAGGCGATGTGCGCAGCCCCTCAGGTGTGAGGGCTGCGACATCGCCTTTCGCTTTGGTGACGTGTGATGCGTCAATTCTGTGTTTGTTTTGCGATGCCTTCGCATCGCGGGGCGGTACACGATGGGAAATGGACGCTCAGGCGATGTGCGCAGCCCCTCAGGTGTGAGGGCTGCGACATCGCCTTTCGCTTTGGTGACGTGTGATGCGTCAATTCTGTGTTTGTTTTGCGATGCCTTCGCATCGCGGGGCGGTACACGATGGGCAATGGACGTGTGATGCGCAAATCTGTGTTGCTGGCGATGCCTTCGCATCGCGGGGCGGTACACGATGTGCGCATCGCCCTTTATTCGTTTGCGCGTATGAGGAGCGTGGGGCCTTTCGCTTTTGACGAGGTTCCGGTAGTCCATGCGCCGTGCGTGAGAGTGGCGAGCACCTGGCGTTCGGGAAGCATCATGCGGGGTGCATCGAGGTCGTTTGTGGATCGATGTTCAGCGGGAAGACCGAGGAGCTCCTTCGGCGCATCAAACGCGCGCACTTCGCTCGCCAGCGGATTCAGGTGTTCAAGCCTCGCGTCGACAACCGCTATGACGCCGTGAAGGTCGTCAGCCACGAGGGGGCGAAGACCGAGGCGTTGGCGGTAGCGAATGCCGCCGAGCTCTTCGACATGGTCCAGGCCGACACGGCGATTGTCGGGGTAGACGAAGTGCAGTTCTTCGACGACGAGATTGTCGACGTCGTCCAGCGCCTCGCCGATCGCGGATCGCGCGTGATCTGCGCGGGCTTGGATCAAGACTATTTGGGCAAGCCCTTCGGCCCGATGCCGCACCTCATGGCGATCGCCGAATACGTGACGAAGCTCCATGCGGTGTGCTCGCGATGCGGTCGCGAGGCGAGCCGTTCGCAGCGCGTTGTCGCGGCGGAGAGTCAATTGTTCGTGGGCGGCGCCGCCGACTACGAAGCGCGTTGTCGCGTGTGTTTCGTGGCGGGCGTCGTCGAACCTTCGAGTTGAACTTCACTCGAGCGGCGCGAAGTAGTCGAACGCCTCAGTGAGCTCTTGGCTTCTTCAGCGCGGCGACGGAGCCAGCACTCGAAGCATTGCGATCGATTTTCGGCATCGTGACGTGCGGGAGTTTCTCGCCGGCGAAGTACGCGCGCAGCATTTCTCGGGCGATGACGTTCGCTTTGACCTTCCACGTTGGGCGGTTGACGACGAGCACGGCGATCGCGACGGGAGACTTTTCCGCGTCTTCGGGCGTCGCCGATCCCATGAACCACGTGTAGAAGCGGTTCTTCTCGTTGTCGGAGAGCGTTCCCGTTTTTCCGACGGCACGAATGCCGGGCAAGAACGGCGTGCCGTGGCCATCGTGGAACGCACGACGCGAAGTGCCTTCGACGACGGTGTGTTCGAGCATGTCTTGCACGTGATCGGCCTGGTCTTTCGCCATCACGACGTGCTCTTCGGCGGGTTCGCCGTCGACCACATGAAGATCGATCGCGTTTCCGCCGCGCGCGATCGTCGTCGCGAGCCACGCCGCATGCACGGGAGAGAGCGTCGAATTCCAAAAGCCGGCCGCCGTTCGAGCAAAGCCGAGTGCGTCCGTCGGAATCGTAATGTCGCTCGACGTGAGCGGAACGTCGAACGGCAAGGGCGTGCCATAGCCGAGCGTGCGCGCTTTTTGTTCGAGCTCGGAAGGTTGCAGGTGGCGCGAGGCGAGCCGCGCGAAGACGGGGTTCGTGCTCTTTCCCATTGCTTGCGCGAGAGTCGAACAATAGTGATCGCGCGCAGGGTCGACGCGCAGGTGAAACGGCGTGATGCGACTCTCGCCACCATCCGGATAGCACTCGAGCGTGTTGATGTCCGCGACGCCTTTTTCGAGGAGGGCTGAAGCGGTGATGATCTTGAAGACGCTCGCCGAAGGAGCCGTCGCTTCACGACAGAGATCGCGCGCGCGTCCATTTTCGACGTGGCTCGCGTACGCAATCACGTGACCGGTCTTGACGTCCGTCATCACGACGGCGGCTTCAGGAAGATGGTGGCTCGCGAGAAGCTTGTTCGCGAAACGCTGAAGTTCCGGACGCACAGTGAGTTTGATCGCGCGACCGCTCGGGATCGACGGCGCAACGGCCGTGCCGTCATCGACCGAAATGCGCGAGAGATCGGGGAGCTCTTTCGCTTCGGCACGAGCCTTTCCACCGAGTGCGCGTAGCTGCACGTCTTCGATCTCTACCGACGACGCGACCTTCGCTTCTACGGGCGCGGCATTCGCGACGTGCGTGCTGCGCCACTTCAAGCCGCCAGCGAGAAGGGCCATCGAACCGAGCGAGACGAAGAAGCCCCAAGAACGCATGTCTCATGGGATTCTCATGGTCGCCACTCGCGGGCCAAACTTTAGGCCGCCGAAAGCGCGCTTTCTCTGACTTTTTAGGCTGGCGCGGCCCGAATCACGCTCTACCCTCCCGGCCATGTCGTGGTCGGCCGCCCCTTTCGTTCTCTTTTCGCTGACCTCTGCGGTCTTCCCGCTTCGTGCCGCGCCGCCGAAGACGGTGTTGAAGGTCACGATCGACAAAACGGAAGTCACCTTGAATGGGACGAGCACGATGCCCGCGCAATGCACCTCTCCGGCTTCGGCAGCTGGGTGCGGTGCGATCAAGATCACATCGGCGGGCGGCTCCGCAGAAGTACTGACGGAGGGGCCCGTGAAACGCTTCGAACCGTTCGAGTCCCATCGGCTCGAGAACGGCGAAGAAGTCATCGACTTTCGTGCGGTCATCGACGTCGACGGCAAAGAGGTCGGCGTATCGATCGTCCTCGGTGTGAAGGACCGCGCGCCGAACGTGCTTTTTTCGGCAAATGATCGCCAACGACTCGGTCACACTTTTCTCAAGGGCAAAACGCTCGTCGTCGGAGACACGCGCGCAGACACCGCGCTCCCCGGGGAGACCAATACGCTTCTCTCGCCGCGCGCCTACATGCCGAAAGAGCATGCGTTTCGCGATGCGAGCTTCGTCCGAATTTCCGAGACGCGCCTTGCGAATGCGACCGCCATCACGGCCACTGCGCGGGCCGCCGCCAAGGAAGCCAAATTCGAGCTCGCGCGAAATTTACGCGTGAGCTCCGGCGAAGCGAAGTGGCCGTGGACCGAGTCGCGTCCGGGACCAGGGCGCGGCGAGTTCGTGCTCGTCGACGTCCCGAAGCACGTACCTATTGCGGGGCTCTCGATGACACTCGCGCCGAACCTTCTCGCGCCGTGGCGCTTCTTCGTCGTCACGGACGAGGCGGTGTTTCGGGTCGTCGCCGACGGTGAGACGAACCCCGGCGACAAGCTCGACATCATCTTCGAAAAACCCCTGACGACCAGCGCTCTCGCGATCGTCATCGACGAGCCGAAGCCCGCCGCAAAGAGCTCGAAGCTCATCGACGCTGGCATCGGAGCGATCGCGCTGCGTACGACCGACGCCCTCGAGTCGAAGGGAACCGCCGAGCTCTTCGGCATGACGAAGACAGGAGAGGCGGATGTCGCGCTCGAGCTCCTCGCGGCGTCGAGCGCACCCGAGCGCTCCACGGAGAGCATCGCTGCCTATCTCGCTCTCGATCCCAACGCGCAGAAACAGCTTCTCGAAGTTGCGCGCACGCACTGCTCCGCATGGTTTCCTTTCCTCGTCGGCACTCTCGACAGCGACGCGAACGGCGCCGCAGGTGAACGCGCGAAGGACGTGTTCGACACCTGCACCGATCTTCGGAAAGAAGAGGGACGAGCGCAGCGGACGAGCGCTGATGTCGTACGCGGGCTCGGCCTCGGC
>JAHFDV010000466.1 GCA_023248815.1 Myxococcales bacterium | reverse complement strand
CTTTTAGATGACGCCGCTGAAGACGCGTCGTGCGGGGCCTTGCATCGTCACGCGCGCGTTCTCGTAAACCGTTATCAGGAGGGTGCCGCCGGGAAGATGCACCGGGATCTTTCCAAAAGGAACGATGCCCGCCTGTGCCGCATAAGCTGCGGTCGCGCATGCGCCCGTCCCGCACGCGAGCGTGAAGCCGACGCCGCGTTCGAAGACGACGAGATCGATCGATCCATCTTCGCGAACCTTCGCGAACTCGACGTTGGTCCCGCCAGGAGTCACGCGTTCAATCTCTCGTCCGACGAGCTCCTTCGCTTCGACGTCGACGAACTTCCCATGTTCGTCGATCAAGATCGCGTGCGGGTTCCCCATGCTCATGTCGGCGACTTTGGTCGCGCCAAACCCTTCGACGACGAGGTCACGTCTTCCGAGCGCCTTTGCGTTCCCCATCTCGACGGCAACGCGCGTCTCTTGCGCCGTGCGTTCGACGACGCACGTGCGATCACCCGCATCCGTCGCAAAAAGAAGCGTATCGAGATCGCCTTGGGCGAGGTGGGCAGCGGCGCAGCGAATGCCGTTGCCACACATCTCCGGGATCGAGCCGTCGGCATTGAGCACGCGCATGCGTGCATGATGGTTGTCGGTCCCGGGCAAGATCAGGAGAATGCCGTCGCCGCCGACGCCGCGCCTTCGGTCACAAATCGCGACGACCTCGTCCGGGCGAAAGAGCTCCGCGTTCTCGGTCTCGACGACTAGAAAGTCGTTGCCGAGCCCTTCGTACTTCGTGAACGCGACGCGCTTCATGCGGGGCTGCCCGACGCAGCGTTTTCGGACGCCGCCGCTGCCACGCGATGAATCACGCGACCCACGAAAAATGGGCCCATCTGCGAGATGAACTCGGATGTCTGTCGTGTTTTTCGCATCGCCTGGACGAGATGTGAAAGGGGATGCAATCGATCGCTCACGAGACCAATCACGAACTCGTTGTCGCTCCCGTCGAGCCCATGGCACGCGAGGCGCACGTCGGTTGCGAGCTCCGCTTGTCCGTACGCCATACCGAGCGCCGCGTGCTCACGAAGGATGTGCGACTGGTCGATTGGTTCGAGCTTTGCGAAGGATCCCGTGCGCCGCAACGGATACCAAACATGCCAGCCGTACTTCGCGGTGAGCACGTTCTCGACCGGGCGGCGCAGAAGAACGAACTCGAGATCGGGGTCGTGCCCAGTCCCATAGGTGCGACCAATCATTCCGAAGTCGTTGCGGAAGCGCACCTTGCCGAGCTCGCCATCGGAAAAGAGGGGGCGAACGCGGTCCACGAAGTGCGCGGGATCTTCCGACCACGTTAGAAGGCCGAACGACGTCGGGTCCATCGTGTCTGCGTAGACCACGGAGGGGATCTTCGCCTTGTCGAGCTTCTGCGCGAGCTCCTTGGAAGCATCTTCTGCTTTGCTGCCGTTCTTCGCGGCGAAGACGATGAGCTGCATGAAGAGTCGACGATTCATCGCCTGACGAACGCCTTCCTTCTTCCCGCCGTATTCGTTGACGTCTACTTCGGGGAGACCCTTTGCAACTTCGCTCATGAAAATAAGGGCTATCACGAGTCGAAGCGGCCGGCGACCGATCCCGCCCACATCTTGGGCTCGCAACCACCTGGAATTAGGTCCTAGACTCCGCGAATGGCCGCCAACTCTACGATGCTTGCCCTTGGTACGAAGTGCCCCGACTTCACGCTCGAGAACGCCGTCGACGGGCAGACGGTTTCGCCGATCGAGTACGCGGGCAAGTCCGGGCTCCTCGTCATGTTCATTTGCAACCACTGCCCGTACGTCGTTCACGTGCACGACGAGTTCAAGAAGCTCGAAGACGAGTTCGCAGCGAAAGGCCTCGCGATCCTCGCCATCAACTCCAACAGCGAGCGCACGCACCCTCAAGACGGTCCTGCGAACATGAAGCTCCGCGCCAAGGAGAAAGGGTGGGGCTTTCCATTTCTCTTCGATCGCACCCAATCGGTCGCGCGCGCGTTTCAGGCCGCCTGTACGCCCGAGTTCTACCTCTTCGATGGCGCGCAAAAGCTCGTCTATCGCGGGCGCCTCGACGAGAGCAGCCCCAAGAACGGCAAGCCCGTCACGGGCAAAGATCTCCGCGAGGCCATCGTGAATCTTCTGGAGAAGCAGCCGATCACGAGCGATCAACTGCCGAGCGTCGGCTGCTCGATCAAGTGGGATTGACGAGCGCGCGACGTCCGAAAAGCGAACGTTTGCTTAGTGAGGGCTCTGCTTCGTATCGACCGGTGAAGTAGGGTCGTCGTCGTCGGTCGCATCGGGCAGCTCTACGAGCGTCGCGTCGACGCGCGCGCTCTCACGAGTATCGTCCACGCCCGAACGAAGCGGACCGGATGCATCGGAGAAGTCGTCCGAAGCGTCCCCCGAGTCGGACAGCACTTTGAGGCGCGCCAGGAAGATTCGCTCGTAGTCACCTGCGAGCCGAAAAGAGCTCCAGCGATTGCGTGCATGTTCTCTGCATGCCGTTCGATCTAGAGCCATCGCGCCCTCGATGGCTGACGGCAAGCTCGCATGGTCTGGCGCGAGCTCGCCCGTGAGACCGGGCTCGATGAATTCGTCGGCGACGGATCCACGAACGGCAACGGCGGGCGTTCCCGCGAGCATCGCTTCGACGATCAGCGTATCGAAAGGATTCACGTCCTCCGCGAACACGAGAGCGCGCGCGTACCGGAGCACTTCGCTACGAAGCGGTGCGGGGCTCGTCGCGAAGACGCGAACGTTTGGGAAGCGCGCGTTGAGATCGTTTTTTAGCGAATCTGGGACATCCGCGAGGACATCGAGTCCCACGCCGAGCGGGGCACACATGGCGCCCACGCGTTCGATGATGGCAGGATTGCGCGTGAAGAGTGCGATGTTGCCGCTCCCTCCGCGCCCGGCGGCGTGCGCTTCTGGATCCAGCCCCGCGAGGATCGCCGTCGCGATCGTCGTCTTCGAGAACTTGCTCCACTCGCTTTCGGACGTCGCGACGATCGTCGCATCTTCGTAGTCGGCGAGATACTCGTCGAGCTCTCCTGTCGGACTCGTGAAAACGGTGAAGACGGTGCGCTCGATCAACTCGCCCGCGAGAGCCAACGCGGCCGGCTCGTGGCAATGCACGATGTCGACTTCGCTGGTGCGGAGATCCGTCCACGCGAAGTTCTGATGGCGGAGCATCGCGAGAAGGTGACCCATCGGGGCAGGGCGATCGAACCGATAACGAAGGCGCCCCGAGACGTTCGACGTGCCGGTCGCATACACCGTCACTTCGTGGCCGCGCGCCACGAGCTGACGCGCGAGCTCGGCCACCTGAGCTTCGGCGCGACGTGAGTCCGAAGAGGTATCGAAGAAGGGGCTCGAAACGAAGGCAATCCGCATCGGTGACTCAGAGACGTAACGGGTTCACGCTTTGTTCAACGCGATGTCTTCGCGCTCATCGCCCGGCGACCGACTTGGGCTCGCTGACGGTGATGGGAATCCAGAACGCTTTGATCCGCGCATAGCTTCCTTCGCGCTGGTAGCCCGCGAGGCCGAAGAGAACGTTCCAGAAGTGACCATTCGGATCGCCACCGAACGAGAGAAGCGGAAGGATGTGGAACTGCCAATCGGTGCCGCCCGAGACGCGCTTCGTCATGTAGAGCGTGTTGCCAGCCACCTGCGTGACCGTGCCTTCGGTCTTGTCTGCGACGCGGAACAAAAATGGAAACGCAACCGTCGTGCGCGAGCGCGGGCTGTTGAAGTCCCAATAGAGAGGGGCGAGGACGGTGTGCGACGTGTCGTCGTGTTCGCCGATGAAGGCGAGCGGATAGATGTCCGAGCTCCACCCACGGCGATCCTGCGAGAACACCATGTTCGGGAAGACCCAGGTCGTGCGCGAGACACCGACGTGATTGAACGTGCCGAAGAGGGGCGTGAGAAAGTCACGGTGCTCGGGGCTAGACGACTGGAAGAAGAACGGGAAGACGGCGTGCGCGCTCGTCTTCGTGTCGAGGTCTTTGTATTGGTAGTAAATCGGCAGGACCGGACCCGCCGCGATGAACTCGGTTCGTCCTTTGCGCGTCGTTGCGCGCGAGAAAAACGGCGTAATCATCGTGTCCGTCTTGGGACCGACGCGACGCAGATAGAGCGGGGTCACGAAGAGAGAGCGTGTCTCGGTGTGGCCGTAGTGAAAGAAGGGGAAGACCGTCGTGTGCGACTCGTTGATGCCGCCCGTCTCGGGTTTGCCTTCGATGTGAAAGAAGAACGGAAGCACGTCGACAATCGAGCGCTTCGGCGTCGTCTCGGAGACGACGGGACCGACGACCGTGAGACTCGTCTGATCGAGCTCATTGCGACGTGCGTAAGTGAGGAGCGCGGGAACGAGCGTGTAGCTCTTCCGCGCGCCGACCGTGCCGGACGAGCCGTGAAAATAGATCGGCAGAATCCCTGCATCGACCTGATCGGCAGTGCGCGTTCGGAAGTACGGTCCGACGAGCGTGAACGCGCCATCCTTGCCCCAATGCGAGGTCGTGAGGAGCAACGGCGAGTGGAAGTAACCACCATCGGGACGCGAACCCGCGAAGAAGAATGGCGCGAGCCAGTTGTCGTTCTCTCCCGGAGCTTCGCGATGCGCGAAGGGGCCGATCACGGTCACGTCGTTTTCGTGGTCGTCGTGCCAGCGCCAGAAGAAGGGAAAGAGGACGTCGACCTTCAGCTTGGGAGAACGGCGCTGGTAATACAGCATGCCGTAGAGGCTCTCGCGATCCTCCTTCGAGGTGTCGGCCGTCTTCGAAGTGTGGCGCGTGTGCTCGAGATAGAAGGGGGGGAGAAGTCGCAGGCGGTAGTCGCCGCGATGCTCTTCGTAATAGGGGAACCACTTCGTCGTGTGATTCTCACCGACCGGCGCCGTGTAGCGATCGAAGGAGTCGCTCCCGAGCTGCGCGCGCACTTCCTCTGAAAGCTCGAGCGGGTTCTTGTCCCGCGGCTTTCCCGTCTTGG
>JAHFDV010000465.1 GCA_023248815.1 Myxococcales bacterium | reverse complement strand
GAGCTCGAAGTAGAGCGCGGCTCCACGACCTTCGTCGCCAACGGTGCCGAGTTTCTCTCCCGCCGACACGTCGTCACCGACACGGACGTCGATGCTCGCGAGATTGCCGCTCACCGTATAGTAGTGCTCGCCGTGATCGAGGATCACGATCTTGCCAAAGCTGCCGTAGCGATCGGCAAAGGCGACACGCCCTTGATGAACGGCGCGGACCGTAGAACCCAATGGCGCTTTGATTTCGACGGCGGGCCCGCTCGTCTCTTCGCGTTTCGCGGGACGCACTTCGGCGCGACCGAGGACCGGAAAGACGAGACGTCCTTTGGCGCTTGCGAAGCTCGCACCGCCGCCCGTTCCGCCCGATGCCCCGTACACCGCGACGTAGTCCGAGTCGCCGGGCGAGAACGCGTGTTCGAACGCTTTTTCTCGATCATTTTCTTCGGTCGCCGCCATCCTCGCAGCGTCGAATGCGCTTCTCTGAGAGGCGAGCGTGAGGCGTGCCGAACGATTCTGCTCGAGTGTCGATCCGAGCGCGACGACGCGTTGGCGGAGCTCACGTACGGAGCGCGCCTCGGCGACGATCGTGCGACGCGCTCGTTCGACGCCGGCCGCCGTCTTCAAGAACTGAAGAAAGCCTCCAGCGAGCGGAAGTCGCGAGGTTCGCGTCGTGCGGTAGAACGCGGCAGCATGCGAACGAATGCGCACTTCGAGATCGCCGATGCGCTGATCCGTCGAGACGAGCTCGCGCTTCGCCGACGATTCTTCGGCATCGAGATCGGCAATCTTGCGATCGAGCGCCGAGAGATCATTCGTCGGCAGGGCCGATGGAACGTCGAGACGATCTTGCGCGGTCGCCGAGGTCACCGCGGCAAGCGACGGGACGACTCCCAACGCGATGACGAGGGCGAGCTTTCGAGCCTTTTTTACGCGAAGAGAAACGGCTCGATTCATACCGTGACCAACTTGCGGAGACCGAGGTTCGCGGCAACCGTTCCCATGATGCCGCCGAAGACGACGATGAGAATGACGGCGGGCCAAGGGAGAAAGGCGATGTCGATGCCGAAGAACGGCGCGATGGTTTCATGAAGGCGCGTGCGCGCGAGAAGATAGATGGCGCCGACGATGACGATCGCGAGGGCTGCACTGAACGCGCCCTGAGCTCCGCCTTCGAGCAAGAAGGGTCCCTTCACGAACGAATCCGTAGCGCCGATGAGACGAAGCACTTCGACTTCGTTCTTGCGGCGATGGAGGACGAGACGAATCGTGGAGCCGACGATCGCGAGCACCGAGAGAAGGACGATGACCGAAAAGAATCCCGAGGCGAGAACGCCTTTCGAGACGAGAGCAGCGAGGCGCTCCGTCCAGCGCTCGTAGGTCTCGACTTCGAGGACGACGGGGAATTGTCCGAGCTGTCGAACGAGACCCGTCAATGACTCACGCGTGATGTCGGCGTCGAGACGAATCTCGAGTGAGGCTGGGAACGCTTCGACGGGAAGCGCCAAAAGCTCGTTTCTTGCGTCGTCCTGCGCTTTGGCTTCCTTCGAGCTGAACTCGGCGTGAGCTTCCGTGCTCGAGACGTACTCGACGCTCGTCACTCCCGCGACCTTCTTCAGCGCTTCGCGAAGCTCGGTAACTTGATCCGTCGGCGCGCCTTCTTTCAGATACGCCGTCAGCTGCGAGGTCGTCTGCCAGCGCTCCGAGAGCGCATGGATATTCGTGACGACGAGGAGCGCCATCGCAAGGCAGACGAAGGAGACCGAGAGCGAGAAGATCGCGAGAACGTGAAGTCGCCATTCGCGTCGCATTCCTCGAGTCGCTCGGCGCGTGATCGCGGTGTTCATGATTCGCTTCTTCCCTTTCGTCTTTCAGTTCGTGGAGTCTTGGTGTGCGATCAGTGCGGGAGCTCGAGGAGCTCTCCTTCACTGGGGGGACCGAGCGGAACGTCGAGCGCTTTGCCTTCGTCGAGCACGATCACGCGGCGCGTACGTACGTCGAGGAGCGAGCGATCATGCGTCGCAAAGAGCACCGTGGTGCCGCTTTCGTTGATCTCTTCGAAGAGGCCGAGAATGTCGAGCGCGAGCTGCGGATCGAGATTTCCGGTCGGTTCGTCTGCGAGGAGCAGTGCCGGTTCTCCGACGATCGCACGCGCAATCGCGACGCGCTGTTGTTCGCCGCCACTGAGCACGCGCGCCAAGCATTCACCGCGGCCGGCGAGTCCTACGCGTTCGAGCGCTTCACCGACGCGTGAGCGAATCAGGCGTTGCGGGAGGCCCAGCACTTCGAGCGCAATCGCGACGTTTTCGTAAACGCTCCACGTCTCGACGAGCTTGAACTGCTGGAAGACCGTTCCGATGTTGCGGCGCAAGAACGGCACCGACGTATCCGTGAGGCGCGCGATGTCGCGGCCCATGAAGAGGATACGGCCTTCGTCGACGGTCTCTGCGCGATAGAGAAGGCGAAGAAGCGTCGACTTGCCAGCCCCGCTCGCGCCCGTGATGTAGACGAACTCGCCGCGTTCGATGACGAGGTCCATGCCGCGAAGAACGGGCGCACCTGCGCGATACGACTTGTAGACCTCCTCGAACATGAGGATGGGACGGTCCGCGGCATCGCGCGCAAAACGATGTCCTTTTCGGAGGAGCGGGCGAAATCCGCGCTCGTCACTCTGGAGGGCGCTTTCGCCCGATTTAGCTCGCATGAGAAGGACGGCTAACAGGAAGGGGCGGATGCGACCAAGTTTTCGGCGACTTCGAGGGCCATGTTTTCGGCCCGTAGCGCGAGCCTCACGGCGGCGATTCCATCGAGAAAAGTAGCACTTCGACTGGGTTCGCCGGCGATGGCGCGAAGAAGCGCTTCGGCTTGACGAACGAGGGGCAGATCGCGTCCGCTTTCCATGAACGAATCGAGGCCAGATTGGGTGGAGCCCGGTTTCGAAATGAGGGGGATCGTTTGCGTGCCCCGGTCGCTCACGAGGATGATCTCGCGCGTTGCGTTTTCGGGGGTCGTCGTCCCGGAGGTGAGCGTGACGTGGACTCCCGACGAGGACACGAGCTTCACGGTGAGAACGGTGCCCGAGCGTTCGGCAGAGAGCCGCTCCGCGGAAATCGGTTCGAGTGGACCGAAGAGACGTGCCGCGAGATCGAAGTCGTGGATCCCGAGCTCGAGGAGCGGAGAGGCCGTGCGATTGCGAATGGGGCCGATGCGGCGGAAGGTTGCCTGACGAATTTCACGCGGCATCGCCTTTTCGAGTTTTTCGATGGCGGGGTGGAAGCGCTCGGACTGCGCAACGAACACGCGCGTCGGATCGATGCGACGTTCGAGTGCATCGGCTTCTTGCAAAGAAACGCAGAGCGGCTTTTCGGAGAGCGCGCGCCCTCCTGCATCGACGATTTCGATGAGAAGCTCTGCGTGGCACTCGGAGGGTGCGGCAACGACGACGAGATCGACGACACGCGCCAGCTCGGCGGCGCTCTCGAAACGAAGATTTGCCGTTACGTTTGGATCGACGTAGCCTGCGAACCGATAGCCCGCGCGTTCGAAGGCCGAGCGATGCCGTTCGCCCATTCTCCCCCGGCCGACGATCCCAAACGAGAGTGACACGAGGGCGTTACCCGCCGACGCCGAACTTGAACGGATACGCGGCGACAGGCGTCGCGAGATCGCTCGTAGGGAAGTGCCAGCTCTTCACCTGGCGCACCATGCATCCTTCGACGCGCGGATTCGAGAGAGAAGTTCCGCCGACCGACGCGCTCGACACCGTTCCACCCGGCTCGATTTGCCAAGTGAGCGTCACGCCGCCCTTCAAATTTGGGTTCTTTTGCGCTTCCGACTCGTAGCAGCTGCGGATTGCGCCCGTGTGCGCCATGACGACGCGGCGCACTTGTTCCGCGGAGAGTCCACCCTTCACGGCGACGCCGCCGCCCGAAGTGTCGACCTTGCCCTCACCGCCGCTGCCGCCCGTGCCCGCGCCGCCCGAACCGCCAGGTCCGCCGCCGCCATTGCCTTTGCCGCCAATGCCGCCGACACCTTGGCCGTATCCGCCGCCGTTTCCGTAGCCTGCACCCGTGCTCAAGTTGCCAGCGCCGTAGGGAACGCCCATCGCCGTTCCACCTCCACCGCCGCCCTTACCTTTGAGACCCATTCCGGAGCCACCGCCGAACACGATCGTGTTGCTGTTGAGGCCCGACAGCGCTTCCGAGACATTGTTGATCGTCTGGAGCGTCGAACGGATCTGCTCACCCGTTTCGGAGTTGAGCACTTCGGCGATGCCGCCCACGTTTTTCGCGGGCTTGATCTCGCCCGTCATCTCGGCCTTGTCGTGCGGACCCTTCATGCCGGCTTTGCCTTCGTCGCCCATCGCCTTTTTGCCGCCACCTTGCTTCTTGGTGTCGCGCAATCCGGGATCTTGAACACCCGATGCCGATGATCCCGGCTCTGGTGGCTTCGGTTCTTCGATGAGGTTGCGGTTCATGTGGAACTGCGCAGCGAGCTGATCGGGATCGAGGAGCTCGAGCGGCAGATCGATCGGAGGGGGCGTCATCAACGCGCGAAAGAGGCCGAAAATACCGAGGTGCGCGACGCCGCTCGCAATGAAGCCGAGCGTGGCGAGAAGCTCGAGACCAGGAAATCGCGCGACGACTGGCGGCTGACTCGCGCGCGCAAATTGAAAGAAGAGCGCGAACTGTCCGTATTGAATGAGCCCGTAGTCGCCCGGGATGATTGGAAGCGGTGTTCCACTTCGCGCGATCGTGACGGGATCTTCTTCACGCCCACGAACGCGAATGACTCCGCCCATCGCGCCGCGTGCATCGACCTCCCAACCTTGGGCGACACCGCGAAGCGGAATCGTCGCCATCGTGAGGCCATCGGGGATCGGGAAGACTGCCTGCTCTTCGTCCCCCATGTGAAAGGACTCGCCGAGGTGCAGCGCCCGCACGTCGAGCACGGTAGTTCCCCAAACGGCAGCGACGCGCAGCTCCGAAGATTCGGCCATCGGATCAGTCTATGCGGTTTGTTGCACCGAGAGAAAT
>JAHFDV010000464.1 GCA_023248815.1 Myxococcales bacterium | reverse complement strand
TCCACGAACGCCACGTCGCCTTCGCGTCCCAGCTCGATCTTCAAGGTCACTGGCTTTTCGACGTCGAGCGTCGTGCGCGCACCGCCTTCGGCGACACCGATCCGTCGACCGTCGTCGATCCGCGCTGCCGCTTCGAGGTGCCCACTCGCGCGCTCGACTTCAGCGAGGAGCCAAGCGGCCTCTGGCCAGTCGGCGTGCCCCAAGAGAAGGACGCGCGTTTTGCCGAGGAGCGCGTCGGCTTCGTCGTTCTTTCCTTCAGTCCGTAGTGCCCGCGCCGACTCGAGGCTCTTTTCTATTTCTTCGGCGCTGACGGGTTCTTTGCGAAGCGATTCATCGTTCGCCTCGACCGTTGTCGTCGCTGAAGGCCAAACGATCCGCTTCCCGCGCCGCATTGCCCATGACTCGAGGAGGCGCCGGTCGGACTCGCTGGATTGCGCGGACGCTCTCTCCGAGCCCGCCACGACGGAGGTCGACTCGAACGAGATCGCGATTTCGTTTGCTTCGAGATCCATCTTATTCGCGAGGCGGACGACGGGTCAGCGTTTCGCGGCGCCCTTCTTCGCCGCAGGCTTCTTCGCGACGCTCTTCTCGACAGATTTGCTCGGGACCGCCTTCTTCGGCGCTGCTGCCTTCGCTGGCACCTTCACAGCCGTCTTCTTCTTTTCGGCAGGTGCTTCACCCTTGAGTGCCGCGAGCACCGCCGCTGCGTGCCCATCGACCTTCACGGGAGAGAAGACGCGCGCAATCTTGCCGTCTTTGCCGATGAGGAACGTGCTGCGGATCGTGCCGAGGATCTTCTTGCCGTACATGTTCTTTTCTCCCCACACACCGTAGGCATTGTGGGCAGACAGCTCCGGATCGCTGAGGAGGCCGAACTTGAGCTTGTACTTGTCGCGAAACTTGCAGTGGCTCTCGAGACTGTCTTTCGAGACCCCGAGGACGGTTGCGCCGGCCTTTTCGAACTTGTCGAGCGCTGCGCTGAAGTCGCGCGCTTCGATGGTGCAGCCGGGCGTGTCGTCCTTCGGATAGAAGTAGAGAACGACATTCTTGCCGCGCAAATCGGAAAGGCGCACACGCTCGTTCTTGTCGGAGACGAGCGAAAAGTCGGGCGCAGAAACGCCCTCGCGGACCGGTTCATTCTTGCGTAGAATAGAAGACGTCATGCGGCCGACGTTATCACGCTTTGTCGGCCTTCAAGGCGCGGGTCGGCGCTCCAAAATGTGGGTCGGCCTTCTCTTCAAAGTGCGGCGCGCGCTCGGGAATCGAGTGCGGGCGCGTCGACATGGCTTCCAGATTTCACTGGGAGCAGCCGTGCATGATCCAATGAGACAGAGACAGGGGCAAAACGCGTGCAGATAAATTTTGCGGCGAAAGAGCTGACGATCAAGCTCGTGTATTACGGACCCGCGCTGAGCGGAAAGACCACGAACCTCAAGTCGCTTCACGCGCTCACCTCGAAAGAAGCGCGCGGACGATTGATGACCCTCGAGACGAAGGACGATCGCACGCTCTTCTTCGACATGTTGCCGCTCGCCTTCAAAGCGAAAGATGGCGGGGCGAGCCTGCGCATCAAGGTGCTCACGGTTCCCGGGCAGGTCGTGCACGGATCGACGCGAAGGCTCGTCCTTCAGGGGGCCGATGGCATTCTCTTCGTCGCCGACTCGCAGGTAAGCGAAACCGAAAACAACGCGGCATCCTTCTTGGACCTTCGCTCGAACTTGAAGGAGCTCGGTCTCACCATGCGGGACATGCCGACCGTGATCCAGTTCAACAAGCGCGACCTTCCGAACATTCGCTCGCAAGAAGAGATCGAAGGCATGGCCAAGAAGGGCCGCGAACCGATCTTCCTCGCGCGTGCGGTCGACGGCGATGGCGTGCTCGAGTCGTTCTTCGGTTTACTGAAGATCACGTGGTCAAGACTCGAGGCTGAGAACCAGCTCGAGCGCACGCTCGGCTTGTCCGCGGCAGAAGTCCTGCCGCTCGCTCACGAAAAGCTCGGAGTCGAAAAACCGCTCAGCGAGCTCCTCAGTAAATCGCTCGGCTTCGCCATCAGTGATCCACGTTTCGATGCACCCCGCGGGCCGCGCGTTCCCGGAGCGGGCGGTATCCCCGGCGTCGGTAGTGCGCCGCGCACAGGAGGAAAACCATGAACACTCCGCAACGTCAGTCGTGGCGTCCGGGGGGGGAAGAGCTGAGCGACGTGAAGCTCGAAGACCTCGTGAGTCGCGAGGGATTGCTCGAGCTCGTCGAGAGCGTCGTCGATCTGTTTGGCATTCCGATTCGCGTCTACTCGGCGAGCAACGGACTGCTCGCAGACGCGGCGCACGATCAAGAGGTTTGCAACTACGTGAACACCTTCGGCTCGGGGCGTACGCTCTGCGGCACGACCGTGTCCGCGGCAAAATCCGCGAGCCCCGGCGAAACGGGCAGCGCACTCCACGCTTGTTTTACGGGCAATTCGTACCGCATCGTCGCGCTCGAGTACGAGACGCGCAACGTCGGGCGTCTCATCATCGGCCCCTATCTTCCAGCGGCCACGGTCGAAGTTCCGCTGACGCTCACGGCCGTCGAAGGCGTCGAGCCCGAGAAAGCGCGCGTCTATCTCGCGCGAATGCCTCGCGCCAAAGAAGACACGATTCAGCGCATCGCCGACCACTTCAAGCGCGCGCTCGACCTCATCATGTTCGCGGGACACAAGACGTTTCTCACGAGCCAGATGCACTTGGCGGCGGTCACCGAGAGCTTCCGCGAGATGCAGGAAAAGAACCGTCGTCTCGAAGAGGCCAACACGCGCCTCCGCGAGCTCGACCGTTTGAAGTCGAACTTCCTCGCGACGGTCAGTCACGAGCTACGTACGCCGCTCACTTCGATCATCGGTTACAGCGAAATGCTGTCGGAGGGACTCGCCGGCGACATGAATCAAGAGCAGCGCGAGTTCGTGCTGACGATTCGGGAAAAAGGCGAGCAGCTCTTGGGCCTCATCTCTGGCCTCCTCGATCTCTCCAAGCTCGAGAGCGGCACGCTTTCGGTCAAGCGTAAGGTCGTGAGCGTCCGCTCGATCGCAGATACCGCACTCTCGACCGTCGCGCCCAACGCGAAGAAAAAAGGCGTGAACCTCGCGACGAACATCGCTTCGAGCGTCGTAGACATCACGGTCGATCCCGATCGCTTTCGTCAGGTCTTCATCAACCTCCTCGACAACGCGATCAAGTTCACTCCCGAGAATGGCACGATCACGATCGTCGCGAAGAACATCGGAATGATGGAGAGCGACGGCGAAGACGATGACCAAGACGGATTTTCGCTCCTCACCCCCGTTGACCCGCGTATCGAAATTCGCATTCTCGACACCGGAATCGGCATTCCGCAGAACGAGCGAGCGAAAGTCTTCGACGCGTTCTATCAAGTCGACTCCTCATCGACGCGGGAGTTCGGCGGCACTGGGCTCGGTCTCTCCATCGTGAAGCGACTCGTCGAAGCGCATGGCGGCACGGTTCACGTCGAAGGAAATGAGCCGCAGGGCACGGCCTTCGTCGTCCGCATTCCGGCATCGGGAATGCCCCCTCGCGGCACCTGAGATCTCTCGCGTGACACGACGCGACGCCAAGCAAGAAGGTCGCGGCGAGTTCGCGCGCATCGCCGACCTCGCGCACGCTTTTGCGAAGGCGAGTTCGCGAGGACAAGGGCGATCGCTCGAGCTAGGGATCGGCGACGATGCTGCCGTCATTCGCCCGAAGAAGCGCGAGCGCATCGTGCTCACCGTCGATGCGCAGGTTGAGAACGTCCATTTTCGAACGGACTGGTTGTCCTACGAAGACATCGCCGCGCGCGCGTTTCTCGCAGCGGCGAGCGACGTCTATGCGATGGGAGCTGCGCCAACGTTCGCGCTTTCGGCGCTCACCGTTCCGAAAGGGCTCGCCGAGAAGGACTTCCGCGCTCTCACCAAAGGCACGCGATGGGCCGCAGACTACGTGGGCGCGACGGTCATCGGCGGAAACCTCACGAGCGGTAGCGCGCTCTCGATTACGACGACCGTTCTCGGAAGTGCCAAGAAAGTTCTCGAACGCAAGGCGAAGGTCGGTGATCACGTCTATCTCGTCGGAAGGCTCGGTCTCGCGCGCGCTGGCTTGCTCGCGCACCTCGCGAAGAAGACGAAGCGAGTCGGGCTCGCGCCGGCGTTGGATGCATTTCGCCGTCCGAACCTCCATCGCAGACCTCTCGAGAATGATCCGCGCGGCGCGATCGACGTTTCGGACGGCCTCGCGCAAGATTTAGGACACGTCGTCCGCGCGAACGATGTCGCGGTCGAGCTCGACGAAGCCGCGCTCGCCATTCACGCGCGGGCAACGAAGCTCGATCTTGCGGCAAGGGCGCTCGGGGTGAGCATTCTCGATCTCGTGCTCACGGGAGGCGAGGACTACGCTCTCCTCGTCTTCGCCAAGAAGCCGCCCTCGAAAAAGGCGGTATTGATTGGCCATGTCGTGCGCGGGGCCGGTCTCTATCTCCGCACGAACGAAAAAAGCCGGCGGCGCTTGAGCACCACCGGCTTCGATCACTTCGCGCACTGAGCGCGAAGCCTTCAGAAGTTTTTCTGATTAGAAGTTACAAACGGGCGGAACGGGCTTGCCCGCAAAGAGCGCCTTGAGGCCCGCGAGCTCCGTCGGAGTTCCACCGCCGCTGGCCGCCATCTGCGTCGCGACCGCATCGCACTGGCCCGTGAGGGCACGAATCTCCGTGGGGTTGCCGAGGAGAGCCGCGCCCTGCTTCATGGAGGCGCAACACTGCTTCACGCGCGTCGCGAGAGTGATCGGTCCGCCGACTTTCTTCACGCCGGAGTCGAAGCCTGCGTCGAATCCCGCATCCTCTTCGAGGGGCGTGATGACGGTTGGCGCCGTATCCGTGGGCGGAGGAGCAACGATGGCGGGACCCGAATCGACCACTTCGGCCGGCTTGTCCTTCTGACACATGTTGCCCGAGATCGAGAAAAGCGCGACGAGAGAGGCTGTTCCTAGGCGAATCATCGGCTCAGTTTGTATCG
>JAHFDV010000006.1:1657-39221 GCA_023248815.1 Myxococcales bacterium | reverse complement strand
GAGCGTGAGCTCTTCCGGCGAGAGCTCGCCGAGCGTGAGAAGGTCTCTTCCAGTGAGCGATTTCATGTGTGGTGCCTTTGTTCGAGCTCAAGAGCCGGTTGCCGCGCTCGGAGGAGCGAGCAGTGAAGAAAGCGCCGCGAGCACTGCATCGATCTATTTTTCGGTGCAGACGAGCGGTGGCAAGAAGCGGAGAATGGAATCGCCGACGTTGAGAAGCACGAAGCCCTTGGCACGAGCTTCTTCGACGACGCGCGCAGCAATGGGGTCTTTGAGCGTGACTCCGACCATGAGGCCGGCGCCGCGAACGTCCGTGAGGAGGCCCGTAGACTCTTTGAACGCCTCGAGCTTCGCGAGAAAGTAGTTACCGACGCGCGTCGCATTCTCGCCGAGCTTCTGCTCTTCATGAGCCGCGAGCGTCGCGAGAGCTGCCGCACAAACCACGGGACCACCGCCGAACGTCGAGCCGTGCTCGCCCGGCTGCAGCGTATCCATGCACTTTTCGCCCGCGAGAATCGCGCCGATGGGAAGCCCGTTGGCCATCGCCTTTGCGAGCGCCATTGCGTCTGGCACGACGCCGCAGCGCTGGAAACTGAAGGGCGTTCCCGTGCGATAAAATGCCGTCTGCACCTCGTCGAACATGAGCAGGACGCCGCGCTCGTCGCAGAGTTTACGTGCACCCTGCAGATATTCTTTGGTGCAGGGAAACACGCCGCCCTCGCCTTGAATCGGTTCGACCATCACCGCGCAGACGTCGTCGGTGATCGCCGCGGCGAGCGCCTCGAGGTCGTTCAAGGGAACGTGCTTGAAGCCGGCGGGAAGCGGCTTGAACGCATCTTGCTTCGATGCTTGGCCCGTCGCAGCAAGCGCCGCGAGCGTACGGCCATGGAATGATCCATTCGCACAAATGATCGTCGAGGCGCCCTCACCCCGCTTCGCCTTGCCATAGCGACGCGCGAGCTTGAAGCAGCCTTCGTTGGCTTCTGCCCCCGAGTTCGCAAAGAATACTTTGCCGGGATGACCAAAGAGCTGGATGAGCTTCGCGGCGAGCTCGTCGCGGTGCTCGACGAAGTAGAGGTTGCTCACGTGCACGAGCTTCGTCATCTGTGCAGCCACCGCGGCTGCGACCTTGGGGTGCGCGTGGCCGAGACTCGTCACCCCGATTCCGCTCGTGAAATCGAGATATTTTTTGCCGTCGTCGTCGAAGAGTGTCATCCCCTCGCCGCGCACGAACATGACCTTCTTTCGCGCGTAGGTCGGAAGGTGGAACGCGCGGTCGAGTTCCGCGGTGCGATCGAAAAGCTCTCCCATTTTAGTTTGCACCCTTTTCTGTCGAGATCTTCAGCTCGCCCGTGGCTTTCGCGACGACGCGGGTTCCCGTGATTGCAGAAGGCTCGAACTCCGAGAGCAGCGCGCCTGCACGCTTTGCGTTCACGATTCGCGCACGCTCGGCACCCGCGCGAATCACGCGTACGCATGCATCGATCTTGGGTGCCATCCCTGCGCCGAGCGCGCCGCTCGCGAGGAGGCGTTCGGCTTCTTCGACGGGGAGCTCGGCGATGATCGAATCTTTGTTCGGAAAGTTTCGATAAAGGCCGTCGACGTCCGTGAGAAAGAGGACGATCTCACCGCGAATCGCGCGTGCGAGCTCGGCGGCCACGAGATCGGCGTTGATGTTGAGCGATCCTCCGTCTTCACCGGTGCCCAAGCACGCGATGACGGGAATGCGACCTTCGCCAAGAATGCGCGCGAGCGCATCGGCGTCGACCCCCGTCACGTCCCCCACTCGTCCCAGCGCGGGATCGAGCACTTTGGCTCGAACGAGATTGTCGCGATCGCCCGAGAGCCCCACCGCGTGGTCGCCATGCGCGTTGATCGCTTCGACGAGGGCTCGGTTGTTCGTGTCGACGAGGACTTCGCGCACGATGCGAATCGCTTCTTCCGAGGTCACGCGGAGGCCGCGCACGAACTCGACAGGAAGGCCCGCCGCTTTCATGCGGGCGGTGATGTCTGGCCCGCCACCGTGCACGACTACGGGCTTCGTGCCCATGAGCTTCAGGACGACGAGATCTTCGGCGAGATGCGCGAGCACCGTTTCGTCGGCGATCGACGCGCCGCCGACCTTGATGACGACGACCTTTCCGCGAACTCCTTCCGTCCCCGCACGCGAGAGGATGTCCTGCGCGCGCGCGAGAAGGTCGGCGCTCACGTTCGGTAGCTCCCGTTGATGCGGACGTATTCGTACGAGAGATCACACGTCCAGATCGTCGCGGCGCCGAATCCGAGACCGAGATCGACGGCGATCTCCACTTCTTCGCCCGCGAGCGCGGCTGCCGCGTCTTCTTCGGAGAAGGGGACCGCGGTGCCGCTATCGCACGTGAGAATTCCTGCGAATTCGATCCGAACGCTGTTGGGGTTCACCTTCGCGGGGGATTTTCCGAGCGCGGCTGCCACCCGACCCCAGTTGGCGTCGTTGCCGAAAATCGCCGTCTTCACGAGCGGCGAGTTCGCGATCGAACGCGCGGCGGCAACGGCGTCTTCGTCGGTGGCCGCGTTCGAGACGTTGACGGTGATGAGCTTCGTCGCGCCTTCGCCATCGCGCACGATCATGCGGCCGAGCTCTCGACAGACTTCGTGAATGGCCGCTGCGACGATCTCGAAGCGCGGATCATCTTTGGTGATGGGCGCGCCGCCCGCTGCGCCACTCGCGATGAGCACGCACATGTCGTTCGTCGAAGTGTCGGAGTCGACGGTGATGCGATTGAACGTCTTGTTGACCGAGCCTCGGAGCGCGGCATCGCAGGCAGCGGAATCGAGCGGCGCGTCGGTGGTGAGGAAGCCGAGCATCGTCGCCATGTTGGGCTCGATCATCCCGCTGCCCTTGGCCATGCCGCCGACGGTGTACGTCGTGTCGTCGATGAGGAACGACACGGCGGCCGTCTTCTCGTACGTGTCGGTCGTCATGATCGCGGTGGCGGCGTCGAGCCAGGCGTTCTTGTCGATCGCTTTCGTCGCGCGCGTAATTCCATCGAGAACGACTTTCATCGGCATGGGCACGCCGATGACTCCGGTCGAAGAAACGAGCACGTCGCTGGGCTTGCAGTCGATGGCGCGCGCCGTTGCTTCGGCCATCGCCTCTGCGTCTTTGATGCCCTGGTCGCCCGTGCACGCGTTGGCGTTACCGGCGTTGACGACGATCGCACGAAGCAGCCCATCTTCGAGATGTTTGCGAGAGAGCGTGACGGGCGGAGCGGCCATGCTGCTCGTCGTGAACATTGCGGCGGCCGGCGACGGCTTGTCCGTGACGATGAGCGCTAGGTCCTTTTTGCCGGACTTGCGAATGCCCGCGCTCACGCCTGCAGCGTAGAAGCCGAGGGGAGCAGTCACTCCTCCGAGTCGCGTCGTGAAACGTGTGTCCTTCATGACAAAATCCTCAAGCGATGGCGCCGTGGGTGGCGAGCCCGGTCGTCTCTTCGAATCCGAAGAGCAAATTCGCGCACTGGACCGCCTGTCCCGATGCGCCTTTCACGAGATTGTCGATGGCCGAAGTAACGACGAGCGTGTGGCTGTTGTCGTCGACGACGAGGCCGATGTGCGCGCGGTTCGAGCCGCGCACTTCCGAGGTCTTCGGCATGCGTCCCGCCGGATGCACCGTGATGAAGGGGCACTTTTCGTAGCGCGCCTTGTAGATCGCGAGCGCCGCCTTCGTGTCGATCTTGGGATCGACTTCGAGATAGACGGTGGAGAGAAGGCCGCGCGACATCGGCGCGAGGTGCGGTGAGAAGACGATGCGCGCGCCTTCGAGTCCGAGCGAGACGACGCCTTGCGTGATTTCGGGAGTGTGCCGATGCGAAGCGACCTTGTAGGCGCCGATAGATTCCGTCACCGAGATGTACATCGAGTCGGCCCGAGCCTCGCGACCTGCGCCGGAGACACCTGACTTCGCGTCGACGATGATGCGTTGTGAGGTCACGATCTTGGCTTCGATCGCGGGAGCTGCGGCAAGCAACGTCGCCGTGGGATAGCAGCCAGCGCATGCGACGAGACGCGCCGTAGAAAGTGGAAAGAGCTCGGGCAAGCCGTAGGCTGCTTCATCCAAAAGCGCCGGCGCCTTGTGCGGCGTGCCGTACCACTTCTCGTAGGTCTTCGCGTCGCTGAGACGAAAGTCCGCCGACACGTCGACGACTTTGAGGCCACGCTCGAGAAGGAATGGCGCGATGTCCATCGCGGCCGTGTGCGGCACCGCAAGAAACGCGAGGTCGTTGTTCTTGGCGATCGACTCGAGATCGGGCGCTACGTACGTGAGATTCGTCCGCGCGATACCTGGATAGAGGTCGTCGACGCGCTTCCCCGCATCCGACGTCGAGGTCACGACCGTGAGATCGAAGTTTGGGTGATCCAGCAGGAGGCGCGTGAGCTCGACGCCCGTAAGCCCCGCCGCACCGATCACGGCCGCGCGCACGCGAGTGCCTGATTTTTCGAGCGATCCTTCGGTCTTCACGTGTGTTCAGAGTATGAATAGCAACAATTGCATAAAGCGCAACGCGTATGCACCAAAATGCCGAATAGCCACACGGCTATGCATATAAAAGGCATACAGGCACAACATTATGCATGCCAATACATACCCGATACGGGTCTCTCCTGCCGAGGACTCTTCGTATCGTTGAGCGCCGCAAACGCTCGAGCCGTTCGGGGAGACGCTGTCTACACGAGGTGAGCGCGCGCTGCCTAGCTGGAATCAAGCGCCGCGCGCTGTTTCTTGCGGCACGAGGACATCAACGGGACCCGCGACGGAGCCTCGCGCGGGGAGCCTAAGTGAGTCCGGCAACGAATTCGGCGATGAGCGCATTGACCTCGGCAACGGCCTCTCCGACGTAGTCATGGCCCACGCTCGGGAGCACTCGCACGACGCACTGCTCGAGGCGTGCCTTCAATTCGATTTGGGATCGCAAGCTACACATCTGGTCGTCTGCGCCGACGACCAAGACGACCGGGCACTTCACCTTCGGAAGGAGAGGCCGGATATCGGCCGCATGATAGTCGCGCAAAAGTCGAATCATCGTGTCCGGCGCATGGCGAGCCATATTGAGCTTCGCGTAATCTCTGAGCGAAGGGTTGGTCACGAGCCCCTTCCGCGAGACCAACATGCGCGCGACGTTCTCCGCGAAACGGTCCAAACCGTCGCGTTCGATGCTGGCAAAGAGCGCAGGGTCTTGCTGCAATGTCGCTTCGTCGGCATGGGATACACCTCCCAAGGAAACGACACCTTTCACGATGTCAGGCCGCTCGGCTGCAAGAGCCAGCGCCGTCTGCGCACCGCGCGAGTATCCGACGGCAACGAGACTCGAGATGGCGAGCTTTTCAACGAGACGGAGTGCGTCGTCGACCAGCTGATCGTTGGTGTAAGGAGGGACCGTTCCCGATGGAACGTGGCCGCGCTGAATGGGCACGATGACGCGAAAGGTCGCGCTGAGCGAGGCAACCGTGCCGCGAAGAGCACCGGGGTCCGAACCGAGCCCATGAAGGAGAAGGATCGCGGGGTCGCCTGTTCCTGAGGTCTCGTAGCGTAGCGAGATCCCGTTTATCTCCGCCGTCTTGTCAAAGCGCATTTTCGGATCCCGTGTGGTTGTGAAGCGTTCCCTCGTCGCTCACGCGCGAAGGCAGAGGTACTGCTTGCGACCGGCTTCTGCGATGCGATTCATGTCTCCCATCACATAGAACTCCGGGTGCTCCGAAAGAAACCGATCGACCGCGGCCGTCACGCCCGGATACAGAATGTGCGCGTAGTCGTCGACGACGATGATGCCTCCCGGCAAGAGACGCTCCGCCGAGAAACGAAGATCTCCGATCGCGACGTCTTCGTCATGGCCCCCGTCGATGTGAATGAATCTGAACCGCCGTGTTCCGTCGAGCGGGATCTCGGAGCTGAAGCAACGATGCGTCTCGAGCTTGGGAGCACGATCTGGCTCGCACACGCTCGCAATGAGCCGACGCAATCCGTCTTCGGAGGGCGGCCCGAAGCCAGTGAGCGAGTAGTCGACGTCGCTCCCCTCGAGGTCGAAAAGATCGCACGCGATCAGGGTCTCGTTCGGATTCATCGACGCAGCAAGCGCCGCCGTCGAGCGGCCGTAATAGCTCCCGATTTCGAGCACGTCGCCACGCATGCCGCACGCCGTCTGCGTGCGGAGAACGAGCGTGAAATGGGCGCAGTCGTCGATCGTAAAAAAGCCGGGAAGCGGGGCGATCTTGGCGAACAGCGAAACCGCCAGTGGCGAGAGAACATGATGTTGACCGTAAGCCGTCGAGTTCGACGAGCCGTCGACCATGAGCACCGTCCGGATGTCGAGCAGGTCGGATCCTTTGAAGCGAGCCTTTTGAAGCGCGGGTTCGTACGCTCGGCGCGTCCCTTCGAGCGAGAGCGTGAACGTGACGTCACTACCGGTCTCGACGAGCTTCGTCGCCACGAAGCGAATGTCCGGTTCGTTCGCTACGATACGTGTGAAATTCCAGAGCACCCTCTTTCGCAAGAGCTCGTAACCGACGAGTGCTGTGATTCCCTGAATGTCGCGACTGTTGACCAGCCCATAGATCTTCTCGATGGTCTCGATTCGCTTCGACATGTGGTTACCCGCACTATATCCCGCTTGCGAGCGAGGAAATAGGTCGATGATGGAGGCCCCCGTCGTCGTCTCGGCACGAAGGAGCGCAAGTGAGTCTAGCTCTCGAACCCGACTACATTCTCGATCGCGCGAGACGCGAGGAACGCTCGTGTCGTGGAGCGCAGATGCGCAACCTTTCACGGAGCACCATCGGCATCGAGCGTCCTGTTAGACTCTTCGTGTGCGCGTTTCTTGTTCAGCGGAGCTCCGTTTGGATTCGTCTCGATCTATCGCCCATCTCGAACAGCTCGCTCTCTCGAGGTCGCCGATTCGGCCGAGGGCCACTTGAACTTCGCGGAGTGGTTGCTCGAGGGGCGCGAGAATTCCGGAGCCATTGCGATCGTCGATGGCGAACACTCCGTAACCTATGCCTCCCTGCACGAGCTCATGCGTCGGTACGCGACCATCGTGCGTACGAAGATTACGCACGAGCGGCGAGTAGTTCTCGTCGTGTCCGAAAACTCGATTGACGCGGTCGCCGCCTACCTCGGCATCTTCTACGCCGGCGGTGTCCCCGCACCGCTCGCTTCCGATCCCAAGGCCGCCCTCGCCGACATCATCGCGGACGCGAACCCCGCCCTAGTCTTCACGACGGGCGAGCACGCTGCACGAGTCACGTCCGTCGTCGCGGGCCAATGCGAGGTCCTAGAGCTATCGAACGAGCTCGGCCTCGAAGCGGCGAGAGAGCCTGTGCCATTCGACGAGCTCTCACTCGCGCTCCTACTTTTTACTTCTGGATCGACTGGTCGCTCGCGCGGCGTAATGCTCTCGACGCGGAACCTCGTCGCGAATACCAGCGCCGTCCTTGCCGCGTGCCCCATCAAAGAAGATGACATCGCCTTCGACACGCTCCCCTTCTACTTCGCGTTCGGGTCTTCGGTCGTCCACACCCACCTGCGCGCCGGGGCCGCCCTCGTCTTTCACCGATTTCGTGCTCCCGGCGATCTTGCGGCGGCGATGAAGCACGTCGGCGCCACGAGCTTCTTCGCGGTTCCAACGGTATTCCACATTCTCTTTCGTAGCCCGCGGGGCGAATCGTGTGTGCCCGAGTCCGTGAGCTACGCGATGGTTTCCGGGGGCAGCCTCGACGCCAAGACGCTCGGGAACATCGCCGTGAAGAATCCTGCGCTTCGCATGTTCGTGCGCTACGGGGTGACTGAGCTCTCGGCGGCCGCGTCGATTTTAGACCCCGCCTTCCTGCACGCAAAACCGGGTTCGATCGGTCGAGGCTTACCCGACGCGCCCCTCGCCGTGTTGCGTAAGGACGGCACGTCGGTGACTTTTGGGGGCGATGAGGTCGGGGAGATCGTCGGCGTCGGCGCGAACGTCACCCTCGGATACTTCAAGGACGATTCGAGCACCAAGGAACACTTCCGCGAGGGAAGGTTCCATACTGGCGATCTCGCGAAGCTAGACAGCGACGGGTTCATCTTCGTCGTGGGGCGGGAGCGAGAGTTCATCAAGTCATCGGGACACCGAGTCTCGCCGCAAGAGATCGAGGAGGTCATTCGCTCGATGCAGGGCATCCTCGAAGCCGGGGTCTTCGGCGAAGCGCACGCCACCTACGGCGAAGTCATTGTTGCCGTGGTCGTCGTCAGCAACGAGGCGCCAGTAGACGCTTCAGCCGTGTGCGCTCACTGCGAACGTCTCCTGCCGACGTACAAGGTGCCGCACAAGATACGCTTCGTTCCTGCTCTGCCCCGGACGCCGAGCGGCAAGGTGAACCGCGTTGCCCTGAAGCTGCTCTGACGAAGAGCATTGCTCCCTGTCGCGTTGACTGCCCGAAGCGGTGGACGCGCCTACGATGGTCGGTAAAAACCGAACACCGCAAGCGGCCCATACCCAGCAAATCAAACGAATTCGGAGGTGAGGATGGGATTCGAACCCACGTGTAACGGATTTGCAATCCGCTGCCTAACCACTTGGCTACCTCACCGAGGGGCCGAGACCTTACCGCGAACCCGTTTCAGAGCCAACGGCAATTCGCCACCGCGCAATTGACGGCAAAGTGATCCGAGGCGGCGCTTTCCTGGCCCACCATGGGGAAAACGTCGCGGCGACGGTCGGAATCACGCTGTTTGGAATGGCGCATCGGTAGCCCGCGGATCTCGCGGCCGACTTTTTCTGTCTCCTCTACATCCGAGTGGGTCCACCTCGCTTGCGGACTTCGCGACCTACGAATCTATTTCTCGGGGAGGCTCGACCCGCATCTCACCGCGAACCAATGCGCAGAAGCACCACTTTCACCGTGTCGATCAAGATCGAGATGTCGAAGAGCACCGAGTAGCTCTTGATGTAATAGAGGTCGTACTGGAGCTTCTCGAAGTGATCTTCGAGCTTCTCGCCATAGCGCGCGTTGACCTGCGCATGCCCCGTGAGCCCTGGCTTCACATAGAGGCGCTGCTTGAAGAACGGCACTTGCTGCTCGAGCTGCTCGATGAAGACGGGGCGCTCGGGGCGCGGACCGACCATGCTCATCTCGCCCTTCAGCACGTTCCAAAATTGCGGGATCTCGTCGATACGCGTCTTGCGGATGAACCGCCCGACGCGTGTGACGCGATTGTCTTTCTCTTTGGCGAACTGCGCGCCATGCTTCTCGGCGTCGGTGCGCATCGATCGAAACTTGATGATCGTGAAGAGCCGGCCGAACTCGCCCGCGCGAACCTGGCGATAGAAAATGGGCCCGGGTGAATCGAGGCGAATGAGCACCGTCGTCAGAAGGAAGAGCGGCGAAGAGAGAATGAGGCCGACCATCGCGCAGATGACGTCGAGCATGCGCTTCAAGCGACGCGTCGTTTGCCGCCGTGCGAACCCCTCGGCAAAGATGAGCTGGCTGGGCTTGAGCTCGCGTACGTAGATTTTGCCCGTCATTCGCTCGTAGAAGATGACGCCCTCTTCGACCTCGACCCCGCGAAACTTTACTTCGAGAAGCTGTTCGACCGGCAAGGTTCCACGACGATCGGGGTAAGCCACCAAGACGACCTTGATGTCTTCCTTCATGACGACCTCGTAGAGCTGGTCGTAAGTGCCGATGACGCCGCTACGAACGTCGACCTGCGAGCGCTCGCGGGAGAGCATCCCCACGAGCTCGATTCCGAGCTCACTCGATTCGGCAACGAGCTTCGCAATCTCCTGCGCGAGCTCGCCGTTACCGAGAATGATGGCGCGACGAAAGAAGCCCGCCGTAGAGGAGACGGAGTTGTAGAAAACGCGCCACGTCGGAAGAACGACGGAGATGAGGGCGAAGGTCGCGATGAGGATTTCGCGCCCGATTTCGAGCTCGCGGACGAGATAGAGAATCGGAAAGATGATGAGCGCCGCGAACACCTGCGCCTGCAGCGATTTTGCGTAGAGCTGACGCGCGCTGCGGAATCCCGAGAGGTCGTAGAAGCCTGCGTAGTAGTTCGATCCGCCGAGCACGACGACGAGGAGAGCTGCCTTCGAGAGAAGGTGCGGATACGTGAGGCCGCCGCGCATGCCCCGAACGAGGCAGCACGCGAGGATGAAGAGCGTGCCGATGAGCGCTCCCTCGAAGAGGAAGAGAAGGAGTCTTCGCGGTGAACGAAAAAGGTCGACCATCGCGGATTATGAACTCGCTGCCATCAGTGGAGCGCGCGTTCGGTCAGGGAACGACGACGGTATCGCCCGTTTGGAGCATGAGGTTCTGTTGAAGCTCGCCCTTCTCGACGATGGCTTCGTAGTTGATGGGGATGCGGCGCTCACCGCGAGCATCGCGGCGAAGAATGACGATGTGCACGGGATCGGCGAAGCGCGTGAAGCCCCCCGCGAGCGCGAGCGCTTGCATGACACTGAGCTCGGCATTGGCTGCGTACTCCCCCGCGCGGTTCACTTCGCCGACGATGAACACGCGGTACGATTTGACCTCGAGCACCTGCACGGAGACCGAGATCGCAGGCTCGTTGTAGAACGGCTTCAGCTTGTCGGCGATCTGTTGGGCGATCTGCGCAGTCGTCATGCCCTGGACCGTGAGGTCACCGACGAGTGGCAGCGAGATCACGCCATCGGGACGGACCGCGACGGTCGGCACGCTCACGTCTTCTTTCTTCCAGACGCTCACCTTGAGCACGTCCCCGACGCCGACCTTGTAACCGACGGCGGCTTCGCCCCGCCAATTGTAGACGCCAGGCGGCGTACAACCGCTCGTTGGTACGAGGGTGCAACCGAACAACAACGCAGCGGCAGCAAAGCGGCCGAGAGCTCGCATGGGCCGGCAATCTACACGAGTCGCGACGCGTTTCAAAGGAGCGCCGAGGCCCTCCTTTCGGCCAGAAAAAGAAGCTAGGGCAGCGAGCGGAGGCGAAGGACTTGAACGCGCGGGGGCATGCTCGGGTGAAACGCATCGAGCGCCGAAAGAAGGCCCGGAATCTGCCGCGAAGAGGGGGCGTAGATCGTGACCGTGTCCTTCGCTGCCACGCGGTTGTCGAAAATCGTCCAAGACTCGAGCGGCGTCCAATCTTCGGGAATGGCTCCTTCGAACCAGCCTGGAAAGAGAACGGCAACGTCCACTCCCCGAGAAAGTTGCTGCACTTCTTCTCGGGTCAACCCGCGCTCGATGCGAAACTCGCGAACACGCGCGGCCTCGAGGTCCCCTAGACCCATGAGGTCTTTCACGGTCGCCCGCGAAAAGTAGCTCGGCGCCCCGATGTCGTTGAGGGCGGCGCGCGGACTCCCGAGCAAGGCGAGAAAGCGTGCAGTTTGCACCTGTTGCTCGAAGATGTTGCGTGAAGCGAGGACGACCGCTCGGAACGAAACCACCGCGCGAAACGTCAGCGGCAAGAATGCGACGGAGAGGGCGAGCAAGCACGCACGCGACCGAATCTTCGATTCGCCGAGCGTGATCGCCATGGCACGCAGGGCGAGGACGATCGCGTACGCCTCATAGCGGTAAAGCCACCCCGTTTTCGCGAACGTGACGTGCATGACGAGAACGAGCGCCGCGACGAACAGCTCCGCGTTTACGCCTCGCGTCCACGATCGCCCGTTCGAAGCGATCGCCCTCTTCTTCGTGAGCCAAGCGACGACGACGAACGCAACGACGAGACCGGCGAGATGCGGTTCGCGCGCCCATTTGAAGAACAAGGTGGCAGGGGCGCTCGCGAGCGTGAGGTGCTCGCGCTTCAAGAGAACAGAGGCCGGGGAAAAGATCCCGGCACGCTGCTCGAGGAAGAGCCCAAAGAGCGCGACCGGAAGCGCTGCACCGGCGAGCAATGCTCCGAGCGCACGAAACGAGCGATCCAAGAGGAGCACGAGTGCGAGAGCGGCAACCACGAAGATGGACTCGTAACGGAGAGACGCAGCGAGCGAAGCGGCCGCAAATACAAGCACCAAATGCCTTCGGCCCTGTGCCGGCACCATTGCGAGACGGACGAGCCAAAGCACGGCCGCGACGTGCAGCGTGTGCTCCATTCCAGACATCGCGAGAGGAAGGATCGGTACGAGCAGTAGCGCGATGAACGGTCCCATGGCGAAGGGGCGCGCCCAATGGGAGCGGGCGTTGGTGTACGGGATCTGCACGGAGGTCTCGAAGAGCCGTGCGACGGCGACGAGAGCGACGCCATTGACGACGAGCGGCAGATATTGGACCGCATGGCCGAGCAGCGGTGCCGTCACGCGATAGAGAGCGGCGAGGACGAACGGATAGAGAATGCTCGAAGACGCGGGGGCAAACGCGTCTCCGCTGACGGCATATACGCCGCGTTCGGCGAGCGAGCGCGCGAGTGAAAGATGGATGTAGGCGTCGTCCACCGGATAGATGAACGCGCCATCCGTTCCGCGAGTAGCGAAGAAACAGAGCAGCGCGAACACCGCCAAAAGGGCGAGCGCCGTCGAAATCCGCTTCATGCGCGCGCGCGGTAGGCCGCTTCTCGCATCCACTCGGCGAACTCGCCTGCGAGGGCGCGCCGGTCATAGCGGTCGACATCGACGGGGCGCGTCGACAACGCGTGCTCACCTCGCGTGAACGCGCGAAGTGTGGACTCGAGATGCATTGCAATCGCCTGTGAATCACGCGGTGGAATCACGGTTCCGAGACGATGACGTTCGACCAGACGAGTGAGCGCTCCCTGCGGAGCGAGCGTGAGAATGGGCCTGCGAAGGTGCATGAGCTCGAAGATCTTCGCCGGGTAAATCCGTTCGACACCGGGCACGTCGTCGAGCGTGCACAGAACCTCATGGCTGCTGGCGAGGGCCGGAATCACGCGGGAGTGCTCGATGTAGCCGATGCGTTCGACACCTAGTGCTTCGGTACCTTCGAACGAATCGAGCTCCGTCTCGACGACGCGACCGATGAATCGCACGTGGAGTTTTTTTGCGAGCTCGGGCGAGCGTTCGTGGAGGAGCCGCACGCCTTGGAGAAATCCGCGCACTGACGTGAGCTTGAAGACCGTGCCTGCGTACGTCAGCACGAAGTGGCCTTCGGGGGGTTCCGGGAGTACCTGCGGAAAGTCGTCGCGATCGTACCCGTTGGGGATGGCCTTCACTTTGGTCAGCGGCATCGCCGGAAACTCGCGCAGGAGATTCTCGCGGAACTCTTCAGTCGCAGTCGTGATGACGTGCGCAAGGCGAACGAGGCCGCTCTCGAGCGTTGCGCCGACGCGCTCTTGAAGCTGCGAGCCCATCATCTCGTACGTGGAGCGGTAAGTGCTCCACTCGTCGCGATAATCGAGAACGAGCCCCGTCTTCGGCGCGAGGCGCACGAGGGGTCCCAGAAGAAACTGTGAAAACGGCGGGCCGCTGATGAGGACGACGTCGGGTCGATCGCGAAGAAGTGCGCGCGCCATCGCGAGTTGCGCGGTGGGCTGCCACAGCAGCTGCGGATCCGGGACGAGCAACTGCTTAGCGAGACCGCTCGCTTTTTTGAGCACGGACGACTTCAGCGAGGGGGCCTTCCCCTTTTCCTCGGCAGACCAAGCGGCCTTTTTTGCGGCGTATCCAGGCTCGAACGTACGCGCACGAACGACTTCGAGGCCCGACGGAAAGTCCTTCTCGAGCGAGCCGTCGAGGATCGGTACGGAAGGATTCGCGACCGTGAGCACGCGCGGTTCGATGCCGTGCTCGGGCAAATACTTCACGAGCTTCAACATCCGCTGGACACCCGCTCCGCCGACGGGTGGGAAACTGTAAGCGACGATCCAAGCGCGCACGAATCTCTTCTATCACACCGATTCGTCGCCTCCTCTATCCCATCGCGCGTCTCGTCAGAGGAGGTACACTCGGGAGATGGCACTCCCCTTCGTGAGCATCATCATGCCGTGCTTCAACGAGGAAAAATACATCGAGGCATGCATGGCTTCGCTGGCGGCGCAGGACTACCCGTCGCAGCTCATCGAGATCCTCGTCGCCGACGGTGGCAGCACGGATCGCACGCTCGCTCTCTTGGAGGGGATGAGCCGCAAGGACACGCGCATTCGCATCATCGACAACCCGGAGCGCTTGCAAGCGCCAGGCATGAACCGCGCGATCCGAGCTTCGCGTGGAGACATCCTCATTCGCATGGATGTTCACGCCGAATACGCCGAAGACTTCGTGCGACGTTGTGTCGAAGTGCTCGAAGAGACGGGTGCCGAGAACGTCGGCGGCGCTGCGCGACCGAAGTCGAAGCAATGGTTCCAACGTGCGCTTTCAGCCGCACTCGAGAGTCCGCTGGGCGTCGGTGGCTCGAGCTATCGCTCGCCAGACAAAGAAGGTCCCGTCGACACGGTGTTTCCAGGCGCATTTCGCCGTCGCGTGTTCGAGACGATCGGCCTTTTCGACCCGAAAGCGATCACCAACGAAGACGCAGAGATCAATCAGCGCATTCTCGAGTCGGGCGGCGTCATCTACTTGAGCAAGAAGATCATCGTGCACTACTACCCGCGCGATTCGTTCAAGGGACTCGCGATTCAATACTTCAAGTACGGCAAAGGTCGCGCGCGCACGCTCCTCAAGCACCGTCGCCTTCCGACCATCCGTCCGCTCATTCCATTCTTGATGACATCCTCGGGTGCACTTCTCGCGGGTGCCCTCCCCTTTCATCCGCTCACGTGGCTCTCGTTCGGCGCGTACGGCGCGGGCACCTTCCTCGAAGCCGTGCGTGTGGGTCACAAGGCAGGCGCACATCTCATCCCCGTTGTCTGGGCGATTTTTCCCGTGCTGCACGTCTCGCACGGCGTCGGCATGGCCGTCGGCCTCGTCTCCTATGCGCTCCACCCGGACTGGGAAGAGCAACCGGATCGCCTCGCGCCACGCGTGCATCCGCCGCGCGTCGTTGGCACTGCGTGAAGAGACGCTCCTAGTGGTATAGCGAACCCGTGTCGGCGGTCTTCGCGATCCTGCTCATTCTGACGGTATTCATCCGTCCGCAGGAGTTCATTCCAGCGCTGCAACCGTTGAGCCTGCTGAACGTCTTCACGGTGCTCGCCGTGCTCACGGCAGTCTTCGAATCGCTCTCGGGGAAGAAGAAGCTTCCGCTTCGCTCACCGCAGTTGGCGTTTTTGGCGGCGTTCATCGCATGGGCCTTTTTGGCGACGTTCATACGCATCAAGGTGGATGCGTTCGAGAAGATCTGGAAGACGGTCGGCTTCTCCGCGATCTTCATGCTCGTCACGATTCTTGCGGGGCGAACCTACAAACGCATCGTCGCTCTCGCGTGCGTGCTCTGCGCGGTGTCGGCATTTCTCATCGGCGTCGGCATTGCACAAGCGCGCGCAGATTTTCAATGCATCGAGATCCCCGAGGCCGAGCGCGACGACACGACCGTCGCGACCGGGATTCCCAACGGCAAGAGCTGCCTCAATCGGGAAGGCGAGCCGAAGCTCGCCGCCTGCTACGACGAAGACGATCCGACGTCGTTCGCGAAAGAATTCATGTGCGAGAAGGTCGGGCCCTTCGACACGTTCTCCATCGGCAAAGGTCGCGTGCGCTGGCGTGGAATCTTGGCGGACCCCAACGAGCTCTCGCTGGCGATCGGCGCCTCGCTCGCTTTCGTGCTTGGCATCTACGGAATCTTGCGAGGCAAGCTGCGACATCTCGGCGTGCTCGCGATCGTCGGTGGCGCTGGCTACGTGGTCATCCAGACGCAATCGCGCGGCGGCATTCTCGTTCTTCTCGCAGTATTCGCAGTCTATTTCGTGCGCCGTTACGGGCTCAAGGGAATCGCGTTCGGCGCCGTCATGGGAGCTCCCCTTCTCTTGCTGGGAGGACGCGAGGGAGAAGAAGCGCGCGCTTCGACCATCGAACGAACAGAAGCACTCTACGAAGGCATCAACATGGTGAAAGAGTTTCCCGTGTTCGGCGTCGGCGTGAATCAGTTCACGGACCACCACATCATCACGGCGCACAACTCGTATCTCCTCGCCGCTTCCGAGCTCGGCTTCATCGGAATGGTTCTCTGGACGAGCCTCTTCTACGTATCCGTCAAGATCCCCGTCCTCGTCGCGACCTCACGCGATCCCGGCCTCGAGCATCTACGCCCGCTCGCGTTTTCACTCGTCGCGGCTTTTGCGGCGATCGCCGTCGGCATCACGTTTCTCTCGTTTTCGTATCACAACATGCTCTTCATCTACCTCGGGCTCGCGGGAGCGCTCTACGGCGTCGCGCGCGAAGAGAGCCCTCGCTTCAAGATGAAGGTCAAAGCGAAAGAGATCGCGCTCGTAGCCGCCGCCGACGCGGCCCTCCTCTTGTTCCTCTTTGTCTACACGCGTCTCAAGGTGTGAGGCTCGAATCGAGATCCTCGCCTCGACGGGCGAAGGCGAGGATCTCGATTCTTCGCCCTCGCACGACTTTGTTCGACGGTGCCTGTTTTATTGGGCGAACCTTCGTTCGCCGGGCCGCCTCAAATCGTGAAGTCGGAGAAGCGGTCAAAAGCAGTCGTGGTAGCTTGGGCAGTTGTTTTCGGGATCGACTTGGGCGAACGGCTGCGACTCTTCGAACTCGATGCTCGCGCCGATGATCGTCGTGAAGTCCGCGGAGAAGTAGGCAGCTTCGCGGCTGTAGAGTTGTGAGCCCTTCTGCGATGCGGCCATGCGCACACGAACGAGCATCGTTTTTCCGTCTGGGAGAAGGCCGATGTCACGGACGCCCGTACCCAACGGCTCGGCGAGTTGCGTGACGGTTTTGGTGACGAGGTCGATGAGGTGCGGTGTGCCACCGAGGCCGTCTTTGCGGCGCTCGAGTGCGATGACGGTGCGACCATCGGCGAGCTGCACGAAGCGGTCGATCCCCGCTTGTGGTCCCGCGAAGCCGGTGAACACGTTCGTGCCGAGATCGAAGTAACCGAAGGGCGACTTCTCTTGGAAGATCGCCGCTTCGACGTCGACCTCACCCGTGACACTCCCGCTGATCCCATTCGGCGTGAACGAGACATTGCCTTGCACGTTCGCCTTGGCGCTCAACTTCACGCGCGTCTTCAATTTGATCGAAGCGTCGACGAGAAGGCCGCGACCATCCCGCGTCATTGCGAACCGCGGAAGCGCGTTGCCAATGGGATGGAGCTCGAAGGCGAGCGTCTTCGGATCGATGGTCATGATGTGGAAGTTCGGTGAGCTCGAGCTCGGAACCTGCGCCGGGTCGTCGAACATCGACGTGTCCATTCGCGTCTTGTCGAGATAGGCGACGGCGCGCGTGCCGTCTTCCGAGAGCGCCACGGGTCCGAACCCCGGCAAGTTCTTCACGAAATGAAGGCCACCATTGGCGTCGAGATCGATGATGCTCACGGGATCGGGGTTCGTCCAGTCGTTGGTCGCGCTGCTCTCCTTGCCCTCTTCACAGAACGTCGGCGAGAGGAGCGCGCGCGAGGCATCGGGCAACACTTCGATGGGAGCGACGCAGTTCGGCACGTCGATCGTTTGGAGGCTCACCTGCGAGAGCGTGATGCGAGCAACGGGCGTGTGCGGCGCGTGATTGATGAACGTCGTGTCACCGACGACGAGAACGTCGGTCGATCCAGGAATCTTCTTGAAGTAGCTAGGCGTCGCTCCGAGCGCGACACGGCCACGAACCGAGCCGTTTTGCGAGTCGTGCACTTGCACGTCGTTGCCCGTGCCGACGATGATCGATCTCCCGTCCGCGCTGAGGGAGAGAAGAGATAGCGCCAGCCCTCCCGTCGAGGCCGACCACTTCGTCGCCTTCGTCGCGAGATCCAACGCCAGCAACGTGCCGTCAGCCTTCGCGAAGTAGACCGTGTTCTCCGTCTCCGAAAAGACCGCGCGCGCGACTTGGAACGAGAGCTCCGTGTGACGTTTGTTGACGACGTCGAAGACGACGGAGACGCGATTGCGCTGCATCAGCGCGTAGCGACCGTTCGTGGCGAGCGTCATGGCGCCCGTGCTCAGGAGCTCGCCCGAAGTTCCGCCTTCGGAGCGATCGTTGGCATTCTCGCCGCCCTCGTCGACGAGCGGTTCGCCATTTCCATTCATCGGAAGTTGGCAGGCATTGAGTTGAAGAAGCGCGAGCGAAGTGAAGGCGACGAGGAGGCGGTTCATGTTCGACGATGCATCGCGAGATTCGTGCCACAACGCGTGACTTCGAGGGCCTCGCAGATTCGCTGCCCTTTTCGCGACCGCGGGCTTGGAGGTGAGAATCTCCGTTCACGGATTTTCGCTAGGTTCACGACACGAACGTCGCGATGTCCCCTGATTAATACGGCTCTTGGGCGCTCAAGTTTTGGGGATCCGGACCGTCTATTCAAAGGAATCTCGCATGCGCATCACGTTTTCGAACGCACCGGCGGCGACGTCGCTCGGGGAGAGCATTCCTCCTCAGGACCTGGTGCCACGCGTCCTCTGCATCGACGGAGCGTCGGAGATTTCCGATCGCGTTCGCGCCGCGCTTCCCGGGGACGAGTACGAGCTCGTTTTTCATGATCCTTCTCAGCGCGTCGAAGACGAGATCGAAGAGCTCGAACCGGATCTCTTGCTCATCGACCTCGAGCAGAAGACGGGATCGAGCTTCGAGCTTTGCGGTGAACTTCGCGCGCAAGAGCAGGCGCGGCTCGTTCCCATTTTTCTCCTCTCGAGGGCCCCGCTCGATGGCGATCAGATTGCACGCGCGCTGATCTGCGGTGCGGACGACTGCCTCGTGCTCGAAGAGCGCCCCGTCGAGTTTCAAGCGCGCGTGCGCGTGCAACTACGCAACAAGCGCGAGCGAGATCGCTTACGCCGACTCAAAGGTGAACGCGATGCCTATCGTCTCGAAGCAACGATCGACGCGCTCACCGGGATCTCGAACCGTCGATTCATCAACGCCGAGCTCGAAGACTGGCTGAGAAGGGCCGAGAGCTTCGCGGTGCTCTTCATCGACGTCGACCATTTCAAGAGCGTGAACGACACGTTCGGACACGACGTTGGCGACGTCGTTTTGAAGCGCGTGGCACGAGCTCTCGCCGAGACATGCGCGAGCAGCGAGCGCTACGGCCGCTACGGCGGTGAGGAATTCGTCGTGCTCGTGAACTCGTCTCGTAGCGAAGACGCGATTAGAGCCGGCGAGCGCGTGCGCCAAGCCATTGCCGACCTCCCTGCGCTCGCCGGTGACCGCCGCGTCACGGTGAGCGTCGGGATTGCGATGCATGACGGCCAAAGGCGGTCGACCGTAGAGGCACTGTGCAAAGAAGCCGACGGCGCGCTCTACGAAGCGAAACACCTCGGTCGAAATCGCGTCGTGCTTGCTGCCAAGGAAAGCGCGGCATCCGTCATCGCGCTGCGAAGCGCTGTCCTGCCTTCGACGAACGCGCAGATCGCGAAAGAGGTCGAAGCGAACCTCCTTCGTGAGCTCGCCAATGGCCGCGCGGGACTGCCACTCTTGCCTGAAGCCGCGCAAGAAGCGCTGCGCCTCGCCGAAGATCCGCGCACGGACATGTCCGCGATCGCGAAGCTCGTCGAGCGGGATCCGCCGCTCGCTGCACGGTTCGTGGCAATTGCCGGTTCCGCAGCGTACGCGCGCGGCGCAAGGCTCGTGTCTACCCAAGGGGCGCTCGTGCGGCTCGGTCTCGCGGCCTCACGCGATCTGTTGCTCCAGGTCGTCTACGAGCGCACGAATGGCGAGCTCCCACGTTACCGCGCGGAAGTGAGCCGGTCGTTCGAGCACAGCGTGAGCACGGCATTTGCGGCTCAACGAGCTGCCAAAGAGCTTCGCATCACGTGCGAGCACGCCTATCTCGCGGGCCTCCTTCACGATATCGGCGAGGCGCGCATCTATCGCGTGCTCTCGAAGATCGCCCACGCTCCCGAGACGGGCCCCGAGCTCGAACGCCTCGTGACGGCGCATCATGCGACGGCCGGCGCCGAGGTCGGACGCGCGTGGCGTCTTCCCAAAGAGATCATCGAAGTCTGCTTGAGCCATCACGGACCGCCAAAAGAGGCTCCTCCCACGGTTCGCGTCGTCATGGCAGGTGAAGCGCTGGTCGCGCTCGGCTCGAGCTTCGATACTTCGGGCGAGCTCGAGACACCGTTCGACCTCTACGAAGATCGCTACGCATTACTCGACGCGCTCGGCCTTCCGCGCGCGCGCGCAGAGATGGTTGCGCGCGATCTCGCCGAGGCGGGAGTCGCTCGTGAGGAAGCCAATCCGCCCAAGTCGTCGCGCGCAGTTCGCCTTCGCCCTTGAAGGTCGCTGCAGCAAAAAAGCGAAGGCGGCACCTCTTTTTTTGGCCATCTTCGCGGGCTGGCGCGTCCTCGCTATCAAATGCGCTCCTTCAATTCTATCCCGCTCGCCCCTTTCGCTCTCCTCCTCGCAATTTCCGCCGTCGGTTGCTCGGCTTCAGAGGACGATGGCGATTCACCGCCAACGATCCTCCACGCAGAGTTCGCCAGTCCCGCGGTCGCCAATGAGCCCACGACCCTCGACGCATCGGTCGAGTTCACGGATCCGGATGGCGACATCAATGGCTACTCGCTCGTCTTGAAAATCCTCTCCGACGACGAAGAAGGTCCGCGCGTCGCCATCGAGCATGGGGAGGGTGTGACGTCCGGAACGGTGCCGTTTCGAGCGATTGTTCCGGCGACTCCAAAGGGCAACTACGTCGTGAACCTGCGCCTCTACGACAAAGCCGGCCACACCTCGAATGTCTTTCCGATGGATCTAACGGTCGAGTAACGATCGCGGGCGCTTCCTTCATGGAAAAAAGAAAGGGCAACGCTCGAAAGCGCTGCCCTCTCTTGGAGTCGTCCCTCGATGGGAGGGATGCTTGCAATTCAGGTCGTACGGATCAGGTCGAAGCGGTCGCGCCCGAAAGCGCCTGCTGCTGCTGAGCGAGCATTTGCGAGATCGCGCGTGAGCGCTCGATTGCAAACTGCTTGACCTCTTTGTTCGGGCTCGTCGCGAGCTTGTTGAGAAGCGCCGTGATCTTCTGCATGTCTTTCGCCTGGAAGAGCGCTTCGAAGTAGTTGTGCGCGAGACGCACGTCACGAACCATCTTGGCCTCGTGCGGTGCGAGGAGCTTCACGACTTCGTCGAGCTGGCCGGCCTGCCCGTAGAGCGCCGAGAGGCAGAGAAGCGCGAGCACGTCCTCGGGCGCGCGATCGACGGCCTTCTTGGCGAAGGTGATCGCGCGGTCACGCGTTGCATCTTCGCTTGCGAAGAAGCCTTGGAGCGCGATGTAGGGCGCAGGAATGCGCGCATTGACGGGCGCGTTCGCGAGCTCTTCGACTTCTTTGATCGCCGCTTCCGTCTTCGCGTCGTCTCCTTCGCGGAGGTAGTTCGTGAAGTAGGCCCACGCATCGACGTTGTTGTTGTCGATTTGAATCGCGTGCTCGACGGCGGCCCGCTCCTGCGCGCGATCCTTCTTCGCTTGGAAGAGCTTCGCGAGGTGAAGCGAGGGATACGGATTCGTCTTCAAGAGGTTCTGCGCGCCACGAAGCGTCCCTTCGGCCTTGTCCCACTTCTCTTGCGCGAGCTGAGCGATGCCGAGACCGAGCCAATCGTCGCCGCTTCCACCCTTTGCGACGATCTTCGAAAGCACACCTTCGGCCTTCGCCGCGCGGTTGTACTTCATGAGCTCCTGCGCATAAATGCGACCGCGGTTGAGGTCGTCGCCGTTTTCGGTCCAATGCTTCTCGAGACCAGAGAGCAAGTCTTCGAGACCGATCGCGATCGGGCGACCCTGATCGTCTTGCACTTGCACGGCGGGTCCGTTGAAGCCGAGGAGCTTCCACACGTCTTCCTCTTTCAAGGCCATGGGGCCGTCGATCACTTGCTTCTCGACGGGTGCGCCGTTCGGACCGAGCGGAATGAGCACGAGCGCGTTGCTCGGCACGCCGTTGGGGAACGAGGAGATCGGCGCGAGAATCGCGGCTCCGCCTTTGACTTGAATGTTTCCGCCATCACCTCCCGACGTCGGAGCGATCGGGCTGTTTTCGTTTTTGGGGGCGGGGGTCGACTGCGTCATTTCTAGGATCTCCTGTGAGCTCTCGGACCCGAAAGGGCCCTGAAGAGGTGAGCGAAAGGGGAATACGGTCTACCGCGCTTCCCGCGGGTTGGAAAGGGTGGGCTCTGGGTTCTCCGCGGCAGGCAGTGGTCCGAGCTCGCCTTCCGGATCGGCAAAAATGCGCCTGAAGGTCTTCACCATTCGAGCGGCGTGCGCGCCGTCGATGATGCGATGATCGAAGGTCGCGTAGAGACTGAGCATCTTCTTCGAGACGACGAGGCCGCCTTCGACGACCGCTTCATCTCGCAACGGACCGACGGCAATGAGCAGCGGCACGCGGCTGTAAGGGACGAGCGGCACGTAGGCCTCTTCGAGACCGAGCGAGCCGATGTTCGTCACCATCGCCGAGCCGAAAGGATCTTTGGGAATGCCTGCCCAGCGCATGTCGAGATTCAGCGTGTAGGAAAGGAAGCTCACGGCGCGGAGAACGGGGCCGAGCAGCCATCCCGGAATCCGGCCCATGAGGCTGCGCGAACCTTCGAGCAGCTTGTCTTCGCGCTTCCGAACTCTGCGCACGCTCTCGTCGAACTCGGACACGATCGCCTCGAGACTTTTTTCGTGCGGGCTGAAGATCGTGGCGCCCGAGAGATCGAGCTCGCCTGAGGCGTCGTCCTCCATCGCCACTTGGAAAAAGATGCCGATGTCTTTGCGGAGGTAGAGACGATTGAAACGCAGAATGGCGTTCGCATCCGGCATCTCGAAGAGCACTTGGCCCACGACCTTCGCGAGAAGATGCGTGATCGTGACGCGCTTGCCGGCTGCGCGAAACGCTTCGAGGTAGCGCGCCACGCGATCGGCTTCGAGCTTCACCATCCCGTAGACCTTCGGGTCGTAGCTCGTCTGCCACGTCCCAATCGCGATCTTGCGGAAGGTCGATACGCGCTTCTTTGCGTCGAGTCGAAGATTCGGCATGCGGAGCTCTATTCCGACTTTTGGCCCACGAAATGATCGTCCTTGTCGGCGAAGAGGACGTTGAAGGTCGTCAGTGTTCCGTAGCAACCGGTGACGTACGACTGCATCTGGACTTTGTCTTCGTCCGTGAGCTTCGGATGCGAGTTCACTTTCTGTTCGAGCACGCGCAGCTTGTCGCGAATCATCACGACCTTGTGAAAGACCGATTCGATGGGGATGCGCTTTTCAGCCGTGCCTTCTTTACCGGGCTTCAAGATCATCTCGCCACCTTCCCAGCGTGCGCCGAGAGGTGATTCGACGAGGCCGAGCTCGTCTTGCAAGACTTCGCGCAACACCTGACGAAATTGTTCCATATCCATGTCGAGTAACTCCGCGGGTAGTTCGATGATCGATTCTGAAATGGTGGAGGAGGGCGAGCTCGCACCGGAGTCATTGGCGCGACGCGTGAGTCGACGACGCGGCGCAGACTGCTCCGCGAGCGCGTTCACTTTCGCCATCGTTCCGCGCAAGACGTAACGCGTACATGTGTTCGTCTCGTAGATGGGCGCGGGCCAGACGCCGAGCAAGCATTCACCTGCGCGTCGCGTCACGCCATCGCGGCCAACCGTTTCAATCACGCGAACGAAACGTGCGCAGCTTCCGCAACGATTGACGAGAGACGAAGGGTCCGTCACGCCGCCGACGTTAGCATGCCCACCCCCGCGCGGAAGATCGCGACGGGGGACCATGCACTCGCGTTCAGCGCTTCTTGCGGCGCAAAAGAACGATACCGCCGAGGAAGAAAGGCGCCAACGAGGCGAAAATGTCCGTTCTCATCGAGCCGAGTCGTACCGCGCTCGCCGAGCAGCTCGACATCCCGCTTTGGTCGCCGGGGACGGTGTCGCCAGATGGGGAGGTCGTCGAGGAGCCTGCGCCGCCGCCCGTCGCGCCCCCTCCGGTCCCATCACCTTCGCCGGTTCCGTCTCCGCCTCCGCCCGAGCCCGTGCCGGCTTCGTCATTGATGTTGCCTGCGTCCCCGAGTGACGAATCCGCTGTGCCGATGCCACCGCTATCGGACAGGCCCACTCCCGAGTCGTCCGCCACTTGTGCAGAGACGGATCCATGGAACGACAGAAACGCCGTTGCGGCCGAAACCAGTGAAACCAGTACGTAAACCTTGCGTTGCATGATCGACCTCTCGACGGAAAGCGCGCGCGGCTCTTCGGATTCGTCGAAGGCCGCCGATGTTTGGGTACGAAGAAAGGATTGCAAGATTGAGTCCACCCGAGGCCTGAACCGCAGCCGCGCCGAGCCGCATCGGGTGCTCGAATTCGAGCTCGAACGTGATATTCGAAGAGGAATGCGTCTTTCTCGCGCGGTCGTTTCGACGTGCTTCGTCGCGACGAGCACGGCCTTCACGCTGCGCTGCGGGAGCGGATCCGACGACGTGACGATCTCGGATCGCGATGCGAGGAGCCGTGACGATGGGAGCTTCGTCGTCGATGGCGCGATCCCGCCGGTGGATCCTGATCCGGACAGCGGAACCAATGCAAGCGTTCCCGTAGGCAGCACGGATGCCGGCGCCCTTCCCGTCACTTGCACGGGGAAAAAAGGGACAGGCGGCGATCGAACGATCTCGGTGCAGTCCGGTGGGCGATCGCGCGAGGCCATCGTCCACGTCCCGGCGAGCTACGATTCGACGCTGGGCACGGCGCTCGTATTGAACGTGCACGGATTCATCAACAATGCGTCCGAGGAGGTCGTCCTCTCGCGCATGAACAAGATCGCGGACGAGAAGAACGTCATCGTCGTCTACCCCAACGGAATCTCTCGAAGCTGGAACGCGGGAGACTGCTGCGGAACGGCGCAGACGAGTGCCGTCGACGACGTCGGCTTCATGCGCGACTTGCTGGACGAGCTCGACGACACCTTCTGCGTCGACCCTCATCGCGTGTATGCCGCAGGCTTTTCGAACGGCGGTTTCCTCGCGTACCGCCTCGCCTGCGAGATGAGTGAAACCTTCGCGGCGATCGGCTCCGTGAGCGGCGTGCTCGGACTCGACGACTCCGCATGTCATCCGAAACGCAACGTCCCCATCATGCACTTCCACGGCACGAGCGATTTCGTCGTGCCCTACAAGGGTGGCACGCCGTTTCTACCGAGCGGCATCGCTGGCCCGGTGTCGTTCCGCAGCGTCGCGAGCACCATGACGTTCTTCCGTGCACAAGAGAGCTGCACGTCTTCGGGTTCGAACGTCTTCAAGAGCGGCGACGTCTCGTGCGAGTCCTATGGTCCCTGCAGCGGAGGCAGCGACATCACGCTCTGCACGATCGATGGCGGTGGGCACACGTGGCCGGGCGGCTTTCCTCTCGTCGTCACGGGAAAGACGACGAACGACATCAGCGCATCGCGATCCCTCGTCGATTTCTTCCTCGCGCATCCGATGCCCTGAGCGGGCTTCGCGCGAGGTTCAGCTTCGCGGGATTTCGAGCGTCACGCGTGCGCCCTTCTCTTCGCGGTTTTCGGCAAAAGCTTTGCCGCCGTGAACTTCGGCGATGCGCCTTACGAGCGATAGTCCGAGACCGATCGACCCTTCGGCGCCGCTCGCCTTGAAGGGCTCGAAGAACGCGTTCTCTTCTCCTTGGGGAAATCCGGGTCCTCCGTCGAGCACCGAGAAGCGCACGACGTCGTCTTTGAAACAGACGACGAGCTGCTCGAGGCCTTCACCGTGACGTCGCGCATTGATGATCAAGTTGGCGAGCGCACGACGTAGCAACGTCGGATCGGCCTCGAGCGAGCGCCCTTCGCCTTCGATCGCGAGTTTTTCGGGTGGCTCGTCGAAGCGTTCGAGAAGAGCGACCGTCATCTCGGCGACGTTGATCGGCTTTTTTGCCATCGCGCCAAAATCGATGCGTGACCCGGCGAGGAGCTCGCCGACGAGCTCGTCCATGTCGAGCACCTCGCGGTCCATATCATCGAGCACGGCCGGCTCGTTTTTGGATCGCAATCGCTCGACCAGAAAACGCATGCGAGCGAGCGGTGTGCGGATCTCGTGGGACACACTCGCGAGAAGGGAACGCTGATCTTGGATCTGTCCTTCGATTCGTTCGGCCATGCGATTGAGGGCGAGCGCCACGTCCTCGACCTCGCCGTGATCGTGCGGAAGATACGCGCGTGCCTTGAGGTTACCTTTACCGAGCTCTTCGGCCACGCGTGCCACTTCGGCGAGCGGACGAGCAAGCCTTCGCGCGACTTTGCCGGCGACCATCCAGAGTGCGAGAACGAGGGCAGCACCCGCGATGAAGAAGTTTCGTGCCGCGTGCTGCATCGGATAGCAAATGGTCACGTCGCCGACTTTGGCGCCCGCATTCTCGATCGCGACGTCGAACGAACGCCGGCACGTCGGACCGACCTGTTCGATGAGCGCACCGTCTTTCTCGGCAAGGCGCACGCCGATTCCCAGTGTTTCGTTGAGACGATGCGCGCGTGCTGCCCGCTTGGCAGCGTCGCTCCAGTCGTCTGCAAACTCCGCCGCAACGTAGTCTCGAATGCGCTTTTCTTCCGTTTCCCAAGGGTTGAGAACGCGCCCGACGACGGACATTGCGATCGCCACGAATAGAATGGCCACCGCGAGGCCCATGAAAATGCGCCGATGCATGTGCAAGCGCACGTACGGCATCAGCGCGAGATGGGCGCGGCGGTACTCGCGCAGCTTCTGCCGCCTCTCACGCCATGCCTCACGGTGGGCGCGCCGGTCGTCGGGGTGCGCCTCGTGGTGGGCGCGCCACTGTTCGCGATGAGCACGCCACTCGTCGCGGTGAGCCATCCAATCTTCCTGACGCGCGTGCCACTCTTCGTGCGCGGCGCGCCAGTCCTCGATCTTGTTTCCGAAAGACCTTCCGGCGTCTCTCGAAGGCTTTCCGTGGCGCGGCGTCTTATTCTCGCGTGAGGACATAACCGACTCCCCGCACCGTCTTGATGAGCTTGGGCGTCCGCGCATCGTCACCGAGCTTTTGACGAAGATGGGAGACGTGCACGTCGACCGCGCGATCACCGACGTGGGCATCGCTGCGTCCTGCGAGCTCGAGCAACGTTTCGCGCGAGACGACGCGACCTGGGCGTTCGGCAAGTGCGACGAGCAGATCGAATTCGATTCCCGTGAGCTCCACGTCCGCGCCCTTGTTGACGACGCGACGCGCGCCGAGATCGATCTCGATGGGCCCCGAGCGGATGATCTTCGACACTTCCGTCGGGGCTGCGCGTCGCAAGACTGCGCGGATGCGTGCGAGAAGCTCACGAGGGCCGAAGGGCTTGGCAAGATAGTCGTCTGCGCCGAGCTCGAGCCCGACGACGCGATCCGTTTCGTCGCCCTTGGCCGTCAACATCACGATCGGGATCGTGCTCTTTTCGCGGATGCGCCGACACACCTCGAGTCCGTCCATGCCGGGCATCATCACGTCCAGCAAGATGACGTCGAAGGGCTCACGCGTGACGCGATCGAGACCTTCACGCCCATCGCGAGCACTCGCGACGACGAAACCGTTCTCCTCGAGATAGCTCTTCAAGAGCTCGTGGAGCCGGAGATCATCGTCGACCAAAAGTACTCGCGAGGGCACGGCTTACTGTACTCCGTCCTTCACCACAGGCCCGCCTTTTGCGCGGTCCGCGGCGCCGACGCAAACATCGGCGATGTGTTGTTCGAACGCCTGCTTGCGGTCGAAGTGACCGCTCGCGCAACGTCCGAGCGAATGAAAACCGGAAGCGAATCCGGCGACTGCGCCGAGCGCGAGTGCGATTTGTAAAACTCTTCTTCTCATCGTGATGGCCTTTCTCTCCGACTAGAAACTTGTCTGCGTTCTCTCGCTGCCACTTTCAAAATCGAAAGCGACGTCCGAAAGGTCCTTCTTCGAGCACTTCGGCGAGCTTGCCGCGCTGCCTCGCATCGAGCACTTGATGCGCCTTTGCGAGAGAGCTGAGTGTCGACTTCTTGAGCGCATCGGTCATGTCGTCGATCTTCGCGATGCTCGCGCCGACGAGACTTTCGTCGAAGGTCTCCGCGCGAAGTGCCGAAGCGAGATCGTCTTTTACGACACGGCCCGACTTCTTCGCGGCGCGCGCTGCGTCCTTCCACTCTTCGCGTACGTCACGAAGCGCTTTTCGTTGCTCGCGCGTCAGCTCGAGCTCTTCGAGAACCGAGCGAAGTCCGAAGCCGCGAAATCCGCCTCGACGAAAGTCCATCGGCTCGTCGCCGAGCCCATCGCGCTCATGCCCTTCTGGCCCCTCGCCATACGCGCCTTCCGGGCCACGTCCGTAGCCGCCTCGGCTCCAGGGACCATCACGATAGGGCGAGCCACATCCGTCTCCGCCGCCGTACTCGAAGCCGCGGTGATGACCGAATCCGTGATGCCCAAAGCCGTGATGCCCAAAGCCACGGTGGCCGTGAAAATGGTGATGACGCCAGCGATGACCAAAACTGACCTTCGCGAGCCCGACGAGACATGCCGCACCAATCAAAAATCCAAACATGAGAGGTTTCTCTTCTTTCTCGTTCGGCGTTACCCGCGACCTTCGCGGCGCCGTCCGTCGAGAAAGAATCTGGATGTCCCGTGTTAAGGATGCGTCGGGCTTTGGGTGAAGAAGTGTGAAGCCACTCGAATACCGCCTTACCGGAGCCGAATGCCCTCCATCGGACCGGAATCTCGAGAATGAAATCGGATCGTTACGCGGTCTTCCGAAGCTCTCATCCTTGCGCTCGACTGTAAGATCGCGTGCGCTCGTTCGTTTCGTAGGTGTAGACTCCGCCGAACTTTTGAACCTTTCTCGGGAGGCACTCGTCCAAATGCACATGACCTTCAAAACGCTTCTGCCCGTTCTCGTCCTCGGATCTTCCTCGCTCGTCGGCTGTGGCGGCGATGACAAGAAGGCAACCGATCCCTCCACGCAACAGCCCCAGTACGGCTACGCGCAAAACGGCCAGCAGCCGCAGGGTCAGTATGCGCAAGGTCAGTATCCGCAGCAGCAGCAGGGACAATACCCGCAACAGCAGGGTCAGTATCCGCAGCAGCAATACCCGCAGCAGGGTACGGCGCAGCCCACGGGCACGGCGCCGACGACCACGGGTGGAACCGCGCAGACGGGAACCCCCACCGATCCACTCGGCCAGTTGCAGCAGGCTGCCGGCGCACTCATCGGCCAAGGCGGCATCGGGGATCCCTCCGAAGCAGCCGTGAAGATCGCGGCGGCGAAGTACGTTCAGGGCGGCATGGCTCCCGACGGCGCAGCGATCAAGGGCACGCTTCAGGCGGGCCAGAGCGCGCAGCAGGTCATCACGCTCACGGGCGGCAAGTGCTACACGATCGTCGCCTCGTCGCCGATCGGCAACATCACGAACGTCGACATTCGCCTTCTCGCTCCGCCGCTCTACAGCCCCGTCGGCGCAGCGGAAGACAAGATGCCTGCCAACGACGCCGTCATCGGCCAGAACAACAACCCGACCTGCCCGCTCATCCCGATGGCCGTGCAATACAAGGTCGAAGTCGTTGCGAAGTCCGGCGCGGGCGCGTACGCCATCCAGCTCTACTCGAAGACCAAGTAACGCTTTTTCGAGCGTAAAAATCGAACGGGCGAGCCCTCGATGGTTCGCCTGTTTGCTTTTGTGCGATCGCGGAGAAGCCTCGACGGCTCACTTAGGCGCGAAAGGCTCGGTGCGACCAACGCACAGCCTCAACGCAGCGTGCGCTCGCCGATCTCTTTGGACGTGACGCTCACGAGGGGAAGATGCTCGCGGGTCGCCGCTTCATAGATGTGCGTGAGCGCTTCTTCGACGCGCGATACGTACTTGCCCGCAGTCTCCTGGTGGAAGCCGATGCTCACGACGACATTCTTCGAACGGTCGCGCAGGAACGCTTCCTTGTTCGCATCGAAGACGTCCGTCATCTCGGAGGCGTACATGTAATCGGCAAGCGCGCCGTTGTCCGGAATCTCGGTGATCGAGGCCTTCGCTTTGCTCGCCGTTTGAACTTCGAGCGCGTAAGGCTGCGAGAGCTCGTCGGTATCTCCCCAGAGATCATCGACCCAACCATAGAGCGCCATCGTGCTGATCTCGCTCTTCAAGAACTTCGGCGGCACTGCCGAGTGCTCCCAGAGGATGCTCTCGTGCACGAGTGCTTCGCGAACGTTCGGTGCGGCCATCCAGCCACCTGCACGAAAGCTCTGCGCACGGCCAAAGCCATTTTGCGAAAGCGTGCTCACGCTGAAGCGAATCACCTTCGTGAGCTCGTCGGCCGTGTACGCGCTGATCGGAACCTCGTGGCCGCAGTCGTCGTTGCAGTCGTTCGAGAGCCCAGGCCTTCCCCAGAACGTGGGGTCGTCGCGGAACGTCACGCCAGACGCTTCGAAAAGGCGCTTCCAGCCGTGAATGTGGAGCCCGCGATCGTCGGTCGTCCGCACGACGCGTCGGATTTGCGTCGCCACTTGGCTTTTGACGGCCCCGATTTTCGTGAAGTACGCCGCATTGAGAAAGTGCGTGATGCGCACGTCTGGAAATCGCCGTTCGAGCTCTTCCATCGCGCGGAGATTTTCGTCGAGAAGGTCGCGCCCTTCCCAGTCCACCGTGACGACCAGCTGGAGTGCGCCGCTTCCGCCGTCGCGCGCACCATCACGCTTGCCGCCGTCACTCGAAACGCCCGACTCGTCGGCATCGGTTCCGGTGGAGCCCTGACACGCGGCAAAGGCAACGGCGCTGCCTGCGAGGAGGAGGGGGATGAGGAAATTACGAAGGGAACTTCGCGCGCGCATTCGTCCGGGTACGTTAGCACGAGCGCCCACATTGGCAGTACGATACACAGGTGATGCACGAGGGGTCCATGCGGATGAAATGCGGAGGGCATCGCGCCGTTGCGAGTGCACTCCTCTTGGCCATTCTCACGAGCACGGCGAGCGCTTGCGGCCAGTCTCCGCCACCTAAGCGTCCCGCGCGTTCGATCAAAAGTACTCCGAAGACGACCGGAACGGCGGCGATCCCCGCCCCGCCTGCGGATCGCGCGACCTTGACGAAGCTGCCGCGTGCGGGGCTTCCGCTCGTGACGGTGAAGGTGAAAGGCAAGACGACCCTCGCCCTCTTCGATACGGGCGCGACGGCGCATCTCCTTTCGAAGCGCTTCCTCGCGACAATCAACGCGAAGGTCGAATCGACCGGGGGCAACGATGCCGTCGATCACAACGGCAAGATTTTTCGACTCGAAAAAGTGCGTGCCCCGATCCGCATCGAAGGGTTCTCGCACGACGAGAAAGGGGATCTCTTCGCGGCAGATCTTCCGAAGTCGCTCCACGAAGTCGGTGTCGGAGCGATCGTCTCGCCCTCGCTTCTCGCAGGTTCTGGAGAACGCGTCGAAATCGATTTTCGAGAGAACGTCGTCCTTCGCACGAAGAGCGCGACCGGTGAATCGAAGGACAACGTCGTCCTCGCGGAAGAGCTGTGCAAAGACGAGTCGGGCGGGAAGCTCTACGGCCTTTCGGCGATGATCGGACAGGCCGGCGGCATGCCGAGTCTCGTGCGGCTCCTCGTCGACAGCGGTTCTGATCGCAGCGATCTCTTCAAGGACGGCCCGAAAGGAAAGACGCTCCTTCCCCTCGTGACGAGCTCGCGCAAAGCGACCGTCGCCACGGGCGAAGCCAAAGCGAAGACCGTCGACGACATCGAAGTTCGCGTGGGTGCCTGGAAGTGGCTTTTGGATCTGGACCTCATCGGCGGCGCGGGGGATCCGGGATGTCCTCGTGACGGTGTTCTCGGAATGGATGCGCTCTCGCGCTGCAAGCTCGTCATGCAAAGTGGCGAGCTCAGCGTCTCGTGCGACTGAGGCAACGCGCTGCTCCGCCTGGGCGGCCACGCCGCGGGACCTTCTCGCGAGCGTCTTGACGCCCACTCTATTATCGCTACATATCCTGCTATGCAGGCCAACATCGCGAGAGACATCGGCTCCTGGCGCGCGCAGCTCAACAAGGGAACGCTCGAGTTCGCGGTGCTGCTCCTTCTTCAAAAGGAGCCAACCTATGGGCTCGACATCGTCGACTCACTGAATCAGCTCGGCCTCTCGATCAGCCGCGGCACGGTTTATCAGCTCCTCGGACGACTCCGAGAAGAAGGAAAAGTGAAGACGGAGTGGGCGGATGGCTCGCTCGGCCATGCGCGGCGCGTCTACGAAGTCACGGCACATGGAGAGAAAGTCGTGACCGCGATGGTGAGCACGTGGAGCGAAGTCGGCGACGCGTTCGCGTTCCTCATGCAGGCCGGCAAGAAGCGGTGATTCGAAGAAGAGCCTGAAACCTCGCTGGCCGCGGTCAGCTTCGTGAAGGCGCGGTCACGCGCGAAGTGTCATTCGACCTCGGTTTCGTGGACCTTTCGGGCGCACGCTTCTTGCGAAGCCGGTCGCGTGGCGAAGACCGAAACCATCGAAAGGCGCCTTCGCGGCCTCAACCGCGAGGTGCGGACGAGGGGAGATTTGAAGGAAGCGTTTTCCCCCTTCGTCGCGATCGTCGGCGCGCGCCAAGCGACAGATGAGGGAATGGCGTTCGCACTTCGTCTGGCCTCGAAGCTCGCAAGCGCAGGGGTCGTCGTTGGGTCCGGAGGCGCAAAGGGGATCGATACGGCTGCACACGAGGGCGCGCTTCGCGTCGGAGGCACCACGTTCGTCCTCCGGCCATCGGGGTTGAACGTGACCTACCCGCAAGAGAACGAGGAGCTCTTCGCCCGGATTGCGATGGCACCCGGCTGCGGGCACATCGCGCTCGCTCCCGACGAAGACGGTTATCATCCCAAGCTCGCGCGCATCCGGAACCTTGCGCTCGTGCTGCTCGCCGATGCGGTCGTCGTCGTGCAGGCGAAGGTGCAGTCCGGATCGCTCATTACCGCGCGGGCGGCCGAAGACGCGCGGCGTCCCCTGTTCGTCGTACCGGGCTCGCCGTGGGACGCCATTCACGGGGGTTGCAATTTGCTACTCAGGCGAGGGGCCCTTCCGCTCCTCCGATCTGCCGATGCCTCGGCGAAGGAAATACTGACGGCCATCGGTCAGAAGGATCTCTTCGCGAACCTGCCCGAAGAAGATCCACTCCCCGAAGAAGGCCCGGTTCAAGAGGAGGCGACGCGCCCGCAAAGTAAGCGCGCGCAAAAACCTCCCAAGGGGCCAGAAGACGCCCCGCCTCGCGAACGGCCGGTTTCCCCCGCCGTCTTCGCCAAACTGTCCGAAGAGGAGCGTGCCCTCCTCGCGATCCTCGGCTCGGAGCCACTTTCCATCGACGCTATCGCATTGAAATTACAAACATCTCCTACTGCCCTCGCTTCCGCGCTATTGACGCTGACCTTGGAGGGCGTGCTAGTGGAGGCGCCGTTTCAGCACTTTCGGAGGTCGTAGCAATCATATGAAGAAGTCGTCGCGCGGTGGGTTGGGGGGACGAAAATGACCGCGCTCGTCATCGTAGAGTCGCCGGCGAAGGCCAAAACGATCGCGGGATACCTCGGCGGTAAGTACAACGTGCTGGCGAGCTTCGGGCACGTCCGCGACTTGCCCGAGCGTGCCGACGAAATTCCGAACGAGTACAAGAAGATCAAGTGGGCGAAGCTCGGCGTGAACGTCGACGAGAACTTCGAGCCCCTCTATATCGTCCCGGACAACAAGAAGCGCCACGTCGACGTCCTCCGCAAAGCCGCGAAAGACGCGGACGAAATCCTGCTCGCAACCGACGAGGATCGCGAAGGAGAGAGCATCAGCTGGCACATCGTGCAGGTGCTGAAGCCCAGCAAAAAGACGCGCGTCCAACGCATCGTGTTCCACGAAGTGACGCCAGAAGCGATCCGAGCCGCCGTCGAGTCTCCGCGCGAGCTCAACGAGAACCTCGTTCGCGCCCAAGAAGCGCGTCGCGTTCTCGATCGCCTCTACGGGTACACCTTATCTCCGGTGCTCTGGAAGAAGGTCGCGCCGAAGCTCTCGGCTGGCCGCGTGCAGAGCGTCGCCGTGAAGCTCCTCGTCGAGCGCGAACGCGAACGCCGAGCCTTTCGCAGCGCCACCTATTGGGACCTCGAAGCCGAGCTCAACACGACGGCGAAGGAGCCCGCGTTCAAGGCGCGCCTCCAAGCTCTCGCCGACAAGCGCATTGCCAGCGGCAAGAACTTCGACTCGACGACGGGCGAGCTCGCCGACAAAGACGTCGTCGTTCTCGACGGCCCGCACGCGACCAATCTCGCCGACACGTCTCTCAGGGCTCGCCCGTGGAAAGTCATCAAGGTCGAAGGCCGCCCCGAAGTCGAGCGTCCTCCTGTCCCCTTCATGACGTCGACGCTGCAGCAGGAAGCGAACCGCAAACTGCGTTTCACGTCGAAACGCACGATGCAGATCGCGCAAGGCCTCTACGAAGGTGTCGAGCTCGGCGGCGGTGAACGCACGGGTCTCATCACCTACATGCGTACGGACAGCCTCACGCTTTCCGAGCGCGCCCTCGATCAAGCACGCGTCGTCATCGCCGATCTCTACGGCAAGGAATACCTTCCGAAAGAAGCCGCGCGTTACAAGAACAAGTCGAAGAACGCGCAAGAAGCGCACGAAGCGATCCGTCCGACGGATCTCTCACGTCGCCCAGAAGACGTTCGCAAGCTCCTCGACCCCGACGCGTTCCGTCTCTACGAGCTCATCTGGAAGCGCACGATTGCGTGTCAGATGGTGCCCGCGCGCGTCGAGCGCACGTCGGTGCAAGTCGAAGTTCAAAGCAACGAAGGCGCACTTCGTTTTTCGGCGAGCGGCAAGCAGATCACGTTTCCCGGTTACCTCCGCGCGTATGTCGAAGGCTCGGATGATCCCGAAGCAGAGCTCGGCGGGCAGGAGTCGCTCCTTCCGACTTCGCTCAAAGAGGGAATGGAGCTCACGCCGACGGAAGTGAAGCCGATGGAGCACAAGACGAAGCCGCCAGCGCGCCTCACGGAAGCGACGCTCGTGCGCAGACTCGAAGAAGTCGGCGTGGGTCGTCCGAGTACGTACGCCTCGATCATCAGCACCGTCCAAGACCGCGGTTACGTCTTCAAGCACGGCAACGAGCTCGTGCCGACGTTCACGGCATTCGCAGTCACGGAGCTGCTCGAGAAGCACTTCTCGGAGCTCGTGGACGTGAAGTTCACGGCAAAGATGGAAGACGATCTCGACGGCATCGCCGACGGGACGAGCGACTACGCGCACCACCTTTCGGAATTTTACAAAGGCACCGCGGATCACAAGGGACTCGTTTCCCAGGTCGAAACGGAGACGCCCAACATCGCGTTCCCCGCCATCGAGCTCGGCAAAGACGAAAATGGCGACATGCTCGTCGTGCGCGTCGGCCGCTACGGGACCTTCGTTCAAAGAGGCGAAGGCGGAAAAGAGAACACCGTCTCGATTCCCGAAGACACCCTGCCCGCCGACCTCGATGTCGCCCACGTGCTCGAGCTCCTCGAGCGAAAGAAGATGGGACCCGTCGCCGTCGCCAAAGATCCGGTGAGCGGGCGCGACGTGTTCTTGCGCTCGGGCCGCTTCGGCAACTACCTCGAGCTCGCGCAGACCGAAGCCGAAGTAGCGGCAGAAGAGAAGCCGAAGCGCTTCTCGCTCCCCGCCGATCTCGATCCGAAGAAGGGAGTGAACCCCGAGGATGTCCTCACACTTCTTCGCTTCCCCATCGAGCTCGGCCCTCATCCCGAAACGGGCGTTCCCGTCACCGTGAACCTCGGCCGCTACGGCACGTATCTTCGCGCCACCGACACGCGCAATGTCCCTTCGTGGCGCGACGCAGCCGTTCTCACGATGGAAAAAGCCGTGGAGATCTTGAAGCAGCCGAAGATGCGCCGCGGCAAAGAAGCGGTCGTCCGCACGCCGCTGAAAGAGTTCGCGCGCGAAGGCGGCCTCGCGTCACTCAAGGTGTTCGACGGCAAGTACGGCATGTACGTGACCGACGGCGAGACCAACGCGACGTTGCCGCGAGGAACGCCGATCGAAGAGCTCACACTCGACCAAGCAATGGAGCTCATCCGCGCACGTGAAGCGATGGGTCCCTCGAAGAAGAAAAAGGGCCGCGGACGCTTCGGCGCCAAGGCGAAGTCGGCTCCAGCAAGCGACAACACGGGCACGGGAGCTTCGGCGAAAAGCACAGCGCCCAAGGCTGCCAAGAAAGCCGCGACGAAGAGCAAGAAGGCTGCGAGCGACTCCGAGGCCCCCAAAGCCAAAGCGAAAACGGCTTCGAAGAGCCCCGCCAAGAAAAGCCCGGACAAAAAGAACACGGCGAAGAAGGCCCCCAAGGGCGACGACGCCGCTACGGACGTCTGACCGTCACTTCACGCGTCGCGCTTCATGGCGCGCCGCACGCTCTCTTCACTTCACGCGTCGCGCTTCATGCCGCGCCGCACGCCCTCTTCACTTCACGCGTCGTGCTTCATGGCGCGCCGCACGCCCTCTTCACTTCACGCGTCGCGCTTCGTGGCGCGCCGCGCCCTCTTCACTTCACGCGTCGCGCTTCATGCCGCGCCGCGCGGAGGCCGAGCCAATTCACGATCGCGTGATGAAGCGCGTAGATCGCGGGCGTCAGGGCGACCGCGACGAACAACTTGATGCCGTACTCGCGCCCGATCTTTGCGGAGATCCACGTCCACACGGCACTTGCGCCGTGTTCGTGCATCATCAGCGCGAGCGGTGAGCCAGGCGCGAAGTAGGCCGTATATCCATTGAAGAGGACGTTGATCGCGATCGTGTCGACGATCTGACTCAGGACGGTGGAGCCCGTCGCGCGGAGCCAAAGGTGCTTCGACTGCGTGAGCGCTTTCCAAAATTGGAACACGTGAATGTCCAAGAACTGCCCGATGAGATACGCGATCATCGACGCAACGAAGAGCACTGCGCTACCGCCGAAGATCTTCTGAAACTCGGGCTGCGTGAAGTACGTGGTGGGGTCGACCGGTAGCGCATTCGAGACCTGCAAGACAATCCAGGCGAGAAGCGCTGCGCCGAAACCGACGAGCGTGAGAAAACGCGCACCGCGTCGTCCGTAGAAATCGTTCACGACGTCCGTGAGCAAGAAGGTGACGGGGAACGGCAAGATCCCGACGCTGATCGGTCCGAGCGGCGTGTGGATGATCTTCCCGCCGATGACATCGCCGAGAAGCAGGCACGACACGAACACCGCGACGAGGCACACGAAGAGCTTTTGCTCCATGCGAAAGCCGTCGAAGGATCCCCCGTCGGCGCCGCGCACTTCACGCGCAGTCTCCCGCAATGGATCGCTCACGCGCGCTTCACGCGCGGCCAAGTCGCTCACGGACGACGAGCTCTCAGCCAATGACGTGGATGCGAATCGAGTTGGTGCTGCCCGACACGCCGATCGGCGCGCCGAAGACGATAACGACGCGTTCTCCAGGAGATGCGAGGCCCGCCGCCATGAGATCGCCCGAGCACCAATTGACGAGTGCGTCGGTATCGCTGATGCGCGCCATTTCGCGCGGAATCACGCCCCAGAAGAGCGCCATGCGGCGACGCGTTCGCTCGTTGGGAGAAAACGCGATGATCGGAACGGGAGGGCGCGCGAGCGAGAC
>JAHFDV010000006.1:0-1647 GCA_023248815.1 Myxococcales bacterium | reverse complement strand
TTTCACGCGCAGTATTCACGGCGCCGCGAGCCACGGCTTCGGCCACGCTCGTCGCACGCGACGTGTAGGCGGTGTTGGACTCGAAGTAGGGGCTGCTCTCCGCCTCGACCGAGATGCGGCTCATCATCGAAGCTGCGAGGATCGGAAAATCGCCCGTCGCCGTTTCGCCCGAAAGCATGACGGCATCCGTTCCGGAGAAGACGGCATTCGCGACGTCGCTCGCTTCGGCGCGCGTCGGACGCGAGGCTTTCGTCATCGACTGCAACATCTCGGTCGCGACGATCGCGGGGCGTTTGATGCGGCGAGCCATGCCGAGAATCTGGCGCTGGATGACGGGAACGCGCTCGGGCGGATACTCGACGCCGAGATCGCCACGAGCCACCATGACGCCGTCCGAGGCAGCGACGACGCTCTCCAGGTTTTCGATCGCGTCGGGCGTTTCAATCTTGGCGATGATGGGCGTGGGCTGTCCCCAAGCATTCGCGATGTCGCGCACGAGCCGAATGTCGTCCGCGCGGCGCACGAAAGAGAGCGCGATGTAGTCGACGCCGAGCGTGAGCCCGAACGTGAGGTCGGCTTTGTCTTTGTCGGTGAGCGCGCCGATGCGCATGGTCTTGCTGGGCAGGTGGACACCGATGTGATCGCGCATGCCGCCGCCCTGGACGACGACGGCCTTCACCTTGTCGCCCTCGATGTCCGTCACGCCGAAAATGATGCGACCGTCGTCCAAGAGAATGCGATCGCCTTTGCGCACGTCACCCGCGAGACCTTCGTAGCTAATCGGCACGACGCGCTCGTCGGTGCTGCTTTTTCCCTCGACGAGCGTGATTTCGGCGCCCGTGGGCAGCATGAACTGCGCAGGAAAGCGCCCCGTTCGAATCTTTGGACCGCAAAGATCTTGAAGGACGGCGACGGCTTTCTTTCGCTGCGTGCTCACCTCTCGGAGCATGCGGAGTCGCGCGCCGTGCTCTTCGTGGGTGCCGTGCGAGAAGTTGAATCGGGCGACGTCCATGCCGGCATCGATGAGCTCGCCGAGCCCCTCCGGCGTATCCACGGCCGGTCCGAGAGTGCAGACAAGCTTCGCGCGCCGTACGTTCATGGCCGAAGAGAATAGAACGCGCTTGCCATCGTGTCACTCCATTCAATTCCCATTCGACGTGGGTACCGATACGATCCGCGTCACCCGAATGCCTTCTCGAAACGCTCAAGGCGAGCTCGTTCTTTCTTCTGTCGTCCTCTCCTCTCTCACTTCTTCGACGGCTCACCCCGAAGGAGTGAAGACCCCCTTCTACGTCTACGACCTGGATGCGATTCGCGAAGAGGCACGCGCTCTCGAAGCTGCGTTCGGACAAGCGCCGCATCTCGTCTGCTACGCCGTGAAGGCCAATACCGCGAAGCCGATTCTTCGGGCACTTCGCGAAGAAGGTTGCGGCGCAGACATCGTCAGCGGCGGTGAGCTCGCACTCTGTCTCGAGGCCGGTTACGCACCGGGCGCCATCGTCTTCTCGGGAGTCGCCAAAACCGACGACGAGATCGATCGCGCGATTTCAGCCGGCGAAAAGGGCATTCTGGCGGTTCAAGCAGAGAGCGTCGAAGAAGTGCTCCGCGTCGAAGCGCGCGCTAAAGCGCTCGGAAGACGCGCGCAGA
>JAHFDV010000463.1 GCA_023248815.1 Myxococcales bacterium | reverse complement strand
AGCGAGTTGCCGCCCGCGAGACCGTTGTCGGAAATCCAGCGGAAGCGGGGCCGCAGCCAGTTGCGCGGGTAGACGGACCCAATCTCGGGTTCCATCAAACACGGTCCACCGAACGCGGACCCTTCTGCTGCCGCGAACTCGCTCGCGATATTCGCTGCGGGGTTTGCCGGCGCTTGATCGAGAATCGGGTCGCTCGGAAAATCCGTAAACGTCCCGTCGCCCGAATCGCTGAGCGGGGAAGGCTTGTAGCTGTCGGGGGCAGAGACGTTGCTGTCTTTGGTTCCCGGGTCGAACTCCGAAACCTTGTCGGTTCCGCACCCATTCATCAGTGCCGAAGCTCCGGCCACGGAGGTCGTAAAGATCAACGCAATCGAACTCTTAAGAGTACTGCTAGGCATTTCGCGCGGACACTATCACACCTTGTGCGATGAGCCAGGAGACGCCCGCGTTTTCCTCGAGAAAACCGCACGTTTCAAGGTGTGAACGCTCCGTTGGACTCGCCCAACGCCCATTAAGAGCGCCTGCGTCAGCGCAGATGCTTGCGGATGAGGCGGTAGAGATACGTGCGGTCGAGACCCGCTTCTTGAGCAGCGGCCGAAACGTTCTTGTGATGACGCTCGAGAAGCTCGCGGATGTATTCGCGCTCGCCGTGATTGACCCAGTCCTCGCGGAATTCTTTGAAGGGCTTGCCGAGAAGCGCCCGCAACGTCGGATCCGTCGTCAACTCGATCGGGATGGCGGGTGCCTGCGGAATGGAGATTCCGTCTTCGTCTTCAGCGGGCGGATTCGAAGGAACCCTTGCGCTCCCCAGCCCTTGGATGACGGGGCCACCACCCGAGCTCGCATTGGGAGGGGGAGGACGCGTGAACGAGAGCGACATCGCGCCTTGCGAACCGACGGCGGCGATTCGCTCGACGAAGTTGCGGAGCTCACGGACGTTGCCGAGCCAAGGGCGATGGGAGAGCGTCTCGATCACTTCTGGCGAAAGCAATACGGTCGGGTTGGCTCTCAAGAAGTGTTTCAAGAGGAGCGGGATGTCATCCGGGCGCTCACGAAGCGAAGGCACGTGAACGGGAAGCACCGCGAGACGGAAGTACAAGTCTTCGCGGAAGGCGCCGTCGTTGACCATCGTGCGGAGGTCACGGTGGGATGCCGAGAGAATGCGCACATCGACTTTGCGCGAAGTCGCTTCACCGATACGACGCACTTCGCGCCGCTCGAGCACGCGGAGCAACTTCGGCTGCATCGAGAGCGGGAGCTCACCGATTTCGTCGAAGAAGATCGTGCCGCCATTCGCAGCTTCGATCGCACCGACCGTCGTCTGGTGCGCGCCCGTGAACGCGCCGCGAAGATGCCCGAAGAGCTCGCTCTCGACGAGATTTTCTGGGAGAGCGCCGCAGTCGACGACGATGAATGGCTTGCCCTGACGACTCGAGCCGTCGTGGATCGAACGCGCGACGAGCTCTTTGCCGGTGCCCGTTTCGCCGCCGATGAGAACCGACGAGTCCGTGCCGGAGATGCGTTCGAGATAGTGAAACAGTCTGCGCATCGGCAAGCTGTTGCCGACGAGCTCGCCGAAACGACCTTCTTGCGAGAGCTCGACGGGCGCCGTTTCCGTCGACGTCTCGAACGTGAACTCTGTCGCGCCCATGCGGATGCGCGCGGTGAGCGGAAGGCGACCGCCCGTAATCTGGATGTCTTCGACGAAGGTGCCGTTACGGCTGCCGAGATCGCGAACCCACCACGAGCCATCGGACCGGGGTTCGAGCTCTGCGTGGAGCCTCGAGATCATGCGGTCGGTGACGGCGACGTTCGCAGAAGGCGAAGTCCCGACCACCACGCGATCGGTGAGGACGACGCTGTGCGAGCCGTCAGCGTCTTTCCAACGGAGACGCGGGCGCGTTTGCCGAGGAACGCCAGCTGCGTAGCTGGCGATTTGAGTCTCGACTGGCTCGGGGCCGTCGTCGTCGAAGCGCGGTAGGGTCTCGGTCACGGAACCTCTCTTATAGCAGCCGCGGGTCCCTTGCGTATCGGAAACACGCTTCGCGGTTCCTCTCCGAACGATCTAAAAGAAGCGAGCAAATCGCCCTCTTGGAGTAGCCTTTTGCGCGCGTGAACATCGACGAAACCCTTCTTTGGCTCTGCAGCGTGGCTTCTCCCATTGGAGAGGAGAAAGAACTTTGTGACGCGGTGGTGGCGCGCCTCTCGGGCGCAAAGCTCGCCGGCCCGATTCGTCGTGTCTTGAACTCGATCGTCGTACCTGTCGTTCGGAAGGGGGGCGGGCGCCCGCACGTCGGGATCGTCGGGCACCTCGACACGGTTCGGACGGAAAACGGCCCGGCGCGCATCGAGGGCGACCGATGTTTCGGCTCGGGAGCATCCGATATGAAGAGCGGGCTCGCAGTCATGCTCGACCTCGTGGAACGTCCGCTCGAAGATCTCAAATGCGATCTCACGCTCGCCTTTTATTCGAAAGAAGAAGGAAACTTCGACGAGGACGAGCTAGGTCCCGTTCTCGACGAAGTCGAAGAGATGCGAAACATCTCGTTTGCTGTCGCGATGGAGCCTTCCGACAACAAGATTCACTTGGGGTGCATGGGCTCGATTCACGCGACGATTACGTTCGTCGGAAGAACCGGGCACAGCGCGCGTCCCTGGGAAGCGGACAACGCGATCATGAAGGCCGCGCCCTTTCTCGCGGAGCTCGCGGCGCTGACGCCTGACCAGGTCATCCTCGACGGTCAGCCCTATCGCGGCGTCTATACCGTAACGCGCGCAAGTGATGGGGGCCGAGGACGCAATGTCGTCCCCGATCGCTTCTCGCTCAACTTGAATCATCGCTTCACTCCGAACCGCACGGGCGAAGAAGCCAAGCAAAGCATTCTCGACCTCGTCGCCGGTCGCGCGGAGGTCGAGTTCACGGACGTCTCCCCGCCCGCAATGCCGCACGCATCGCATCCTTACGTGCAAAAGCTCCTCGACGCAGGCGCAAAGGGAGCGTTCCCGAAACAGGCTTGGACGGATGTCGCGCGTTTTGCCGCGCTCGGAATTCCAGCGATCAACTTCGGGCCAGGCGAAAACGCGCAGGCGCACCAGAAGAACGAATCGACCTCGCTCACGCTCTTGCGTGAGGGCGCGGAGATCACGCGGCGCTGGCTGCTTTCTTTGGGCTGAACGCGCATCGCACCGTCGCCTTCAGGGGACGTGGTCCGGCCTTCGAACCAAGGTTCGCTTTAGGTAGTACGCATGTCGAAGACCTTGCGAATCTTTTCGAGAAGCACGTCCATGTCGAACGGCTTTCTCAGAAGATCCGTCGCTTCGAGCGTCGCCATGTTCTCGGTGATGCTTCCAGCCGTGAGAATGATCACGGGGATTGGCGCCAGCGCAGGATCGTTTCGCTGCTCGCGACGAAAGGCCCAGCCATCCATCACGGGCATCATGAGATCGAGCAAGATGATGGATGGAAGGGTCGCCGCAGCCTTCAGCTTGTCGAGTGCGTCGCGTCCCGTCGTCGCCGTCGTCACGACGTATCCTTCTTCTTCTAGAATCTCGCCAACTGTCTCGCGAATCTCGTGATCATCTTCGACGAGCAGAATTCGAATCTCACCCATTGCCGTGTGCCTCGACGGGCTGCGCGTCGCTCCCCTGGATCGGCCGCAAGGAATTCAAGTCGCCGATGGGCAGAACGACCGTGAACTTGGAGCCTTCTCCGAGCTTGCTCTCGACGTCGATCGTTCCGTCGTGGGCACTCACGAGCTGCCGAACGATGTAGAGACCGAGGCCGAGTCCCCCGTAAGAATGAGAAGAGACGGCACGCTCGAAGCGCTCGAAAATCCTCGGCAACTTGTCTTCTGCAATGCCGATTCCGTTGTCCGAGACGGTGACGATTACGCTCTCGCGCTTCTTCGCAACCGCGACATGAATCGGTTTGCCTGCGCCATATTTGACGGCATTGACGACGAGATTCGTGAAGATCTGCTCGACGCGAAGCTTGTCCCAGAGGCCGAACGTCGGACCAGGAGTCTCGACGTCGAGTGAGCCACCGGCTCGCGCAATCTCCTCGCGGAGACGATTGGCGATGTCCTGCGTCAGCTCCGAGAGATCGAGCGACTCCCGATTGAGCTTGAGCGGACCCGCCGTGATTTGTGAGACGTCGAGAAGGTTGTCGACGAGGGCGATGAGCCGCTGCACTTGGCGATCGGAACGCTGAAGCGCCGTGCGCAAGCGATCTTTCGGAACCTCGTCGACCGAGGCGGGGCCCTTGCCATTGACGAGGCGCTGCAATTGGATTTGGAGCGGCGTGAGGGGCGTGCGCAGCTCGTGAGATGCAATCGACAAGAATTCGTCGCGCGCACGAATCGCATTTTGCGACTCGCGGTAGAGGCGTGCGTTGTCGACGGCGAACGCGATGCGATGCGCGAGGTCTTCCGTCATCGTCAGATCGCGTTGATCGAGCGAGCGCCCATCGCGATCGGTGCCGACGACGATTCGACCAAATACTCTACCGCGAGCGCTCAAGGGGACGATCGCGCCCGATCGCGCTCCCATTCGGCGCAAGAAGGACTGCATTCCCGCCGTCGTATCGGTCGATTCGGGCTCGGCAATCTGGAAGATGAGTCTTGGAGGCAACTCGCTCGTTTCGTTCGATGCGAGAAGTTCTTCGCCGAGCTTCGCGAGGAGGTCCAATTTGCCCTGCGAAACGTGTCCGACGTGACGTTCACAACGTCCATCGACCGACACTTCGATCACACAGAAGTCGACGACGCTGGTCGAGAGGCGAGCCACGCTCGCAATCGAATCGTTCGATTCGAGCTCGCTCAGGAGTCGCGCGCTGGCCGCGGCGAGGAAACGCTGTCGTTCTTCTGCGGCTTTTTGTTCGGAGATGTCTTCGATTACGAAGATGAAGTTCTTCGGGCGGTCGTGCTCGTCACGTACGAGAGAGATGGTCATGACCACCCAGACGGGCTTGCGGTTTCTCCGCAGGTAGCGCGTTTCGAATCGATGCGTGTGCGCTTCACCCATCAGGATGAGATGCATCACCGACGTGAG
>JAHFDV010000462.1 GCA_023248815.1 Myxococcales bacterium | reverse complement strand
ACTTGGCGAAGCCACAGATCGGCGACGCCGAGTTCATCGTGAAGGTGCTCGATTTCGGAATCGCGAAAGAAGTGACCGAAGCCGCGAGCACGACGAACGAAGCGATGGGCACGCCGCTTTGGATGGCCCCGGAGCAGACGATTCCGCGTTCCGAGATTCGCCCCTCGGCCGACGTTTGGGCGCTCGGACTGCTCGTGTTTCACGTCTTCACGGGCAAGCTTTTCTGGAAGAGCGCCAATAGTCCGGGCGCCGCTGCCGGCGAGCTCATGCGGCAGGTTCTCATCGACCCTATTCCTCCGGCGTCCGAGCGCGCGCTCGAATTCGGAGTGAACGGCAAGCTCCCGAAGGGATTCGACTCTTGGTTCATGCGCGCGGTCGATCGCGAACCGCGCAATCGCTTTGCCGACGCGCGTGAGGCGTGGGTCGCGCTCGAGCCGATTCTTCGTGGTCATGGAATGACGACGGGCCCCATCAATCTCGCTTCGTCTTGGCGCGACTCCGGCGAGAACGCGGGGCTTTCTGCGTCACGTCCGAACGCGATTCCCGAGCCGCCTCCGCATCTCATGGAGCGGACGAGCTCGACCAAGCTCGAACGCGTGGGGTCGAGTGCGGGGAGTGGACGACCCTCTGGCGGCCCCAATTTCCCGGCTGGAAGTGTCTCGGGGGCCTTTCTGCATGCTGGCCAGAGCGGACCTTCGGGTCAGTTCGCGGCGAGCTCGGGTGCGCTCGCGCTCTCGGGAGAGTCGGCGGCGTATGGCCAAGGCGCGGGCGGAAGCGGGCGTCTCGGACTCAGCCTTTCGCAGATGGCGTCTCCGGGAATGAGCGCAGGCGCGAATCCAGGATTCCCTGGCGCGGACGTGTCCGTCGACGGCCAGCTCAGCAGCACGGGCGTGAATCCCGGCGTCGTTCAAGTGCTCGGTGCGACGGGTGCGAAGGCCTCGAAAAGCGGCGGTCTCTTCGCGCTCGGAGCCATTGCAATGGTGACGGTATTCGGCCTCACCGCGCTTTTCTTGGGAAAGAGTGGAAAGACCGACCGAAGCGGCAGCGATCCGAACGGTGTTCCGGAGGCCACGACCGCGCCGACAGAGCAAGCGACACCGCGGACGACCGCCGGATCGGAAAACACGGGGACCGGTGCTTCGCAAAGCGGAACCGGCGTCGCGAGCCAGCCATCGACGCGGCCGAGCGGGCCAGTGGCGTCTACTCGTCCGTCGGCGAAACCCTCGGGCAAGCCGCCACCTCACAATCCGCCGCTTCTCGGCACCAATACGAAGCGCCCGGATCTTCTCTGAGCCCGTTCGTCGGAGCTTTCCGGGACCGACGTTCTCTGAAAAGGACCCCGGTAGGAACTTCCCCGAAGTCGCATCACTCGGGATAGAATCGCGCTCGATGCGGCGGGCTTTTCCCATCAGCTTGGCTCTTGCCCTTGCGGTGTCCGTTCCTGCGCAGGCGGAGCAGAACCTCGGAGCGCAAGCGGCGGGCACGCTCGACGAGCTCGGAACTTCGATGAAGGAGAAGGGGGCCGTTGCCTTTCGCGAGCGACGCTTCGGAGATGCGCTCGACGCCTTTCAGCTTTCCTATGCCGCCAAGGCGAACCCGGCGCTCCTCTACAACATCGGGATGACGCTGCGATCGCTGGATCGCTGGCCAGATGCGCTCGCGTACTTCAAGCGCTTCAAGAAGGATGCGCCGAGCGAGCTCCGCGCGAAGGTGCCCGATCTCGATGGCCTCCTCGCCGAGGTCGAAAGTCACATCGGTAACCTCGACGTCACGGTCAACGTGAAAGGGGCCACGGTCATCGTCAATGATCGCATCGTCGGTCAGACGCCGTTCGAAAAGCCGATTCAAGTGAAGGCTGGCCCGAACAAGATCGACGTCGTTGCCGAGAATCACGCCGGCTACAAGCGCATGCTCAACATCCAGGGCGGGTCCACGGCCACGCTCGACATCACGCTGCTCTTGAAGTCGCGCGCGGCGCTCCTCGTCGTGAAGAGCAATGTCGCCGGAAGCGAAGTGTTCATCGACGGGAAATCCGCGGGTACGCCGCCACTCGAAGTGCAGGTCGAAGTGGGAAGCCATCGCCTCCGCATCGAGAAGCGTGGCTTGAAGCGCGTCGAAACGACGACCGTCGTCGCCGTGGGCGATCGCAAAGAAGTCACGTTGAACCCCCTCGACGACCGACCGATTTACGAGCGTTGGTATTTCTGGGCGGGCGTCGGGGTCGTCGCCGCCGCGACCGTCGTTACTATCCACGCGCTCACGACGGAGAGAGACGGCGATTCAGGCGGACTCGGCCAAACGACCGCGCCGCTGATTTCTTTCTGAGAAGTGATCAGCTTCTGATTGCCTTCTGAGAAGCGGAGTCCTTAGCGGGTGAGCTCGCGGTAGATGATGTCCGACGGCTTGTCGGCGACCTTTTGCCGCTCGCGCCTCAGTGAATCGGGATTCGTGAGAAATTGCTCGATGACGTCGTTCTCGAAACGGCTCAAGACGACCGATCCGTTCTCGAGGAGCGGCGCTTCGGTTCGATGACGAAGCAAGAGGCAAGGGATGCCGAGATGCTCGCACTCGTTCTGGTTGCCGGCGCTGTCGGCAACGATGAAACGCGCGCGCGCGAGCCAGTGCACGAATCGAATGAAGGGCTGGCGTCCCAGCCAACGCGCACCGTTTTTTTCGAGATCGGCCCGGAACTGCGGTTCGGTCTCGACCCAAGCTTGCGTCTGCTCGTGCGAGACGACGACGAGCGGATGAAGCTCCGAGGCGCGAAGCATCGTGCGCTTCACGGCGCGCTTGCGCTCTTCCGAGATGAGCGTCTCGAAACGATGCACGTTGACGAGACCGTAAGCGCCCTCTGGAACTTCGGCGGGGCCAGGGAGTGCCAGCGCTTCGTCGACGGCGTCGATCTGCGTATTTCCGTGCGTAAAAACGATGCGTCCGCGCACGCGCTCGCGCTCGAGATCTTTCACGGCCTTTTGTGTAGGCGCGAAATGAAGCCGCGTGAGCTGACCCACGAGCGTGCGATTCGCCTCTTCGGGAAATGGATCGCGAAGACTGCCGGTTCGGAGCCCTGCCTCGACGTGCGCGACCTCGGCACCGAGCCTCCTCCCGAACGTCGCGCCGAGAAGCGTCGAGAGCGTGTCGCCGTGGACGATGAAGTGGTCGCCTTTTTGCGGAGCGGGCAGGGCCGCCGTCGCGAGCCGTTCACGGAGCTGCTTTTTCGAGAGCAGTAGCGCTTGCGCGAACCATGAGGCTGCCTCGCGCGCGCGACGCAGATCCGCATCGCGATGAAGCAGCGGCCGGAATCGCTCGGACCCATAACCGAACTCTTGCCATTGAGCGACGCAAGCCCCGGGACTCTGCCCAGTGAACGCCATCGCCCACGGCGTCTTCGCGCGCTCGGCACGCTGGAGGATCGGATAGAGCTTGATGAGCTCGGCGGCAGTTCCGCAAGAAAACCAGAGCATGCTCAGCCTCGTCGTCCTTGAAAAGGCGACCCGCTGCGGTCGACGAGCGTGTCGTCGCCGAAGACGACCTCGGCGCTCGGCGCTGCCGCTACTTCGCGATGCACTTTGCGAACGATATAGGCGGGGCGCCCGAGAACTTCGTAGTGAATCTTGGCGACATAGAGCCCAACGACTCCAATCGAGAAGAGAATGAAGCCGACGAGACCAGTATTGAAGACGAGCGCCTTTGCGAGGGGCGTGTAGTACCAGCGCTCGTCGATGAAGAATGCAAACTGCATCCAAAAGAGCCCGCCTCCGCTGAGGATCACCGTCGCAAGCCCGACGTAGAGGACCAGACGGATGGGCGCTTCCGTATGGGAGATGAAGGCGTCGATCGCGAGGTTGAAGAGCTTGCCGAGTGTATAGCGCGGCGGGCCGTCCGTTCGCGCGCCAGCTTGGAAAGGAACGTACTCGCGACGAAAGCCTAGCCAGTTGAGGACTCCGCGGAAGAGTCGCCGGCGCTCGGTCACGCGCTTCGCGGCTTCGCACACGAGTCGGTCGAGAAGGCGATAGTCGGTCTCGCCCGCCACGGCCCCGTGGTCTCCAAGGCGCTTCATCAGCGCGTGATAGACCTTCGACGCGAAGGTGCGAAAGGTGCTCTTGTTCTCCGTGGACTCGCGCACGGCGACGACGACCTCGGCGCCACTCTCCCAGCGCCTCACGAGCTCGGGAAGGAGGCTCGGCGGGTGCTGAAGATCGGCATCCATGAAGACGACCGCATCACCTTTTGCCTCGTCGAGGCCCGCCGTCAACGCGAGCTCTTTTCCGAAGTTACGTGAGAGATCTACGAGGACGATTTCTGGATGAGTTGTCGATAGTTCACGCACAACGTCAAAGGAGCCGTCTGAGCTCCCGTCGTTCACCAAAATCAGCTCGTGCCGAAGAGACGTTGCTCGCATCGCCTCGGACACGGCCTGCACGAGCGCCACGAGATTGCGTTCCTCGTTGGCGAACGGCACGACGATGCTGAGGAGCTTCTGCATGAGATCGGCCACGTAGGATTATCGATGTGACCCATCGAGGTCAAAGCTCTTCGGCACGCCCGCACAAATGGCCGCGCCCGTCGCGAAAGCGAGGGCACCGCAAATTTGGCCGCGCGCGCGTTTGCTAGGTATCGGAAGGATCATGCGAAGGTTTCTCTCGATCGCGGTCGTCTCGCTCGGTCTCGGCGCTTGTGGTGGCGGCGGTGGCGCGTCGAGCTCGATGCCGGGGGCACAGAGTCCCGAGCGACAGAGCGAAGGTGAATACGATCTCGCACGCGAAGCTTTCTACAAAGGCGAACCCCGAGAGGCACTCGCGCACGTTCGCAAGGCCATCGAGCTCGACGACGAAAACGCGAAGGCGCTCTACTTTGCCTCCGCCATTCACCTCTCGTTTTGCGTTCAATCGACCGAAACCGTCGACTGCCGCCTTGGCGACGCGGAGAGCTACGCGCGCCGCTCGATGAAGGCTGACGAGCACTTTCACGATGCGCGAAACCTCCTCGGACAGGTGCTCATTCTCATGAAGCGCTACCGCGAGGCGGCCTCCATTCTCGAACCGCTCACGCGC
>JAHFDV010000461.1:4425-5054 GCA_023248815.1 Myxococcales bacterium | reverse complement strand
GGGATCGGAAATGACGTGCGTTCGCCGTCGTCGATTCCGCCGACGTCCGGCCAAGCGAAGTCGAAGTCGACGATGCTGGCCCTCGGCGCCGTGCGCGACGGGCTCGCGCTCGACGATTTGAAGTCGGTGCCGCCATCTGCGGGCGGTCAGCCGGTACGCACGAGCTTCTTCCCTGAATCGAAGGGGAACGAGGAGCCCGTGCAAGAGCCGACGATGATGCGCGAAGCCGCGGCCCTGCTCGACGAAGCGTACAAAGAGGCAGGTGGAAACGCCGCCGACCTCACCGCCGCAAAAGAAGGCGCCAGCACGAACCCGCTCTTCGCCGGTAAAAACGACGCTCCTCCGAGCTCGCCTCGATCGGTGCCGCCGAAAGCCGCGGGAGGCACACCGCAGTCGTTCGCAGCGCAAGCGTTCACGCCCGAGCCGCCCCCGTCGCGTCCACCCTCGCGGCGCATTTCGATTCCAGCCCCCACTTCGAGCGCCTCGCTTTTGCCCGGAGCCAATCCGAATCGCGGCAAGCTCATCTTCGGTCTCGTTGGAGCCGTCGCTCTCGTTTTGGGCGGCTTCATGCTCGTTCAACAATCGAGCAAAGGTCCGAGCGTCACGGTTGCCACGGCGACGGCCACTGG
>JAHFDV010000461.1:0-4415 GCA_023248815.1 Myxococcales bacterium | reverse complement strand
GCAACGACGACCGCCGCGGTCAACACGGCGACCAATACCGCTGCAACGAGCACAGCCGTCACGACGGCCCTCACCGCAACGAGCACCGCGAGCGTGAAGGCGCCCCCGAGCGCGACGGCGACAGCGACGGCCACGGCTCCCACGGTCACGGCGACTGCCACCGCGACAGCCAAGCCGAAGCCCACGCCGAAACCGAAGCCCACGGCGACAGGCGGCGATGATCCGAAGCCGACGCCCAAGCCGACGCCGACCGCGGACGACGACAACCCGTACTGAGCACCGTCGCGATCGCTCGCGCGATGCGCAACGAGACGCGACTTCCACGAGGCCGTCGCTGAAGGTGCGTGTTCGGTATCGGTGTAGGTGATCGGTGTCCGCTGTGCGAATGACTGCGTGTAATGCCACGAGATGCGTGTGCTATGCACGCAAATCACGCCGTAAGTTACCGCCACGACAGCTGCCTTAAATAGATCGCGCACGCCGTCGGCGATCACCTCCGTCGTCGTGGATCCTGCGACCCTCGCATGGACCGTCATCGCCTCTGCGCTCTTGTGCGTACATGTCGCGAACGATCACGACACATTCGATAGTTAGCTACGACTTGACATTGGGGACGACCTTAACCGGGGTTCGCGATCCAGGGCACGTTGCTTGCGAGAGCGTCACCCGAGGGAGGCCATCACAATGCGCAACGCAAGTATCTTCACGCTCGGCACTTTTCTGGTCGGCGGTTCGTTGGTGATGGCCTGCTCCGACGAGCCGGCGCCGTCGGGTCTTTCGATCACACTCCAAGGAGACGGCAAGTTCGTCTACCTCGACGGTGCGCCGCGAAACATTCAGTACTCCGTTGCGTATCCGGTACGCGGCGTCGATCGAATGGAGATTCGCGTGCTCCCGAGCGGCCAGCTCGACACGAAGTGCATCCACAATGGCAAAGGCGCGACGTGTCTCGATACGCCGTTCTTCACGAAGATTTCGAAGACGGGCGCTTCGTGTAGCGAGCGACGCGTGCGCGTCTACGACGTTCGCGGCGCGCTCTTGATCGACACGAAGCACGTCTCCGACTGGCAAACGAAAGCGCAGGCACTCGCCGCGAGCGCGCCCGTCTATGCATCGCCCGAAGGCGACGTGCCGACGGATCAAGATGAAGCGATCTACGCAGAGCCCGAAGGATCGGGAGGAAGCTCTTCGGGATCTCCCGAAGGCAGTGGCTCCGGCGGCTCTGGCGGCTCCGGTTCCGGTTCCGGCGGTGGATCTGGATCGAGCGGAGGCAACAGCGGTAGCCCTGAAGGCAGCGGCTCTGGCGGTTCCGGTGGCTCTGGCGGTTCTGGTGGCTCTGGCGGTTCCGGTGGCTCTGGCGGTTCCGGTGGCTCTGGCGGTTCCGGATCAGGAGGAGGCAGCGGCACTCCCGAAGGTGGCGGCTCTGGCGGCTCTGGCGGCTCGGGCGGCTCGGGGTCTGGCGGAGGCGGCAGCGCAGGTGGAGGCGGCGGATCCGGATCGGGCGGCGGTGGAGACACTCCCATCCCGATCAGCGGTACGCCCGAAGGCGATCCTCCCGGCGATGGTGATCCCCAGTGCGGCGGCGGTGGCGGAAGCAACGGCGGAAGCGGCGGCTCTGGATCTGGCGGCGGTGGAAGCAACGGCGGCAGTGGCGGATCCGGCACTCCCGAAGGCGGTGGATCTGGATCTGGCGGTGGCGGTGGCGGTGGCGGAAGCAACGGCGGAAACGGCGGCTCTGGCTCTGGCGGCGGTGGAAGCAACGGCGGCGGCAGCGGCGGGTCGGGCTCCGGCGGCGGAGCCAACAATCCGTGTCCGCCCGGAGACGTCGCAGCCGCGCAAGCTGCGTTCTGTGCAGGCGTCGATGCGTGGTTGAAGAGCCACAACATCAACATGACGCTCGACTGCAGCAAGTTGAACGGCGACTTCGATCTCTCGAAGGCCAATCCGCCGAAGGGCGCGCTCGACAACAAGTGCAAAAACATCATCGCGCAATCGTGGGAACAGGCGAACGCGAAGCTCGGCAAGTGCGGCTCCGACGGACGCGACATCGTCTACAACTGGAAAGAAACGTCGCGCTTCGACTTGAAGCAGAAGGGCGCCTGCAATGCCTCTCCTCTCGTCATCGATCTCGGCGGCGACGGCATCCGACTCACGTCGCTCGAGCAAGGCGTCTCGTTCGATCTTCTCGCCACGGGCAGCGCGCAGAAGACCGCATGGATTTCGAAAGACGACGCGCTCCTCGCGATCGACTGGAACCAAAACGGCCGCATCGACGACGCGACGGAGCTCTTCGGTGAGCAGAGCTTCGGACAAGAACACGCCGACGGATTCATCGCGCTCCGCGATCTCGATACCAACGGCGACTCGCGCATCGACGCTCGCGATGCCTCGTTCGTAGATCTCCTCGTCTGGAAAGACGCGAACCAAAACGGCGTCTCGGAAGTCGGCGAGCTCGTCTCGCTGAAAGACACCGGGATTCGCTCCTTGCCCGTCGTCGCCGTCTCCGTGCCCGAGAACGACTCCTACGACGCGTTCGGCAATCAAACGCCGCTTCGTGCTTCGTTCGAACGCACGGACGGAACGCGCGGAGCGATCGTCGACGCGTTCTTCCGCTTCAAGCCATAAAAGCGCTCAAAAAGTAGCTGTCTGCCGCTCGTGGAAACCCGTGGAGGTCTCATGATTCGCAAAACGTCTTTGTCGATCGTTGCCGTCGGATTCTCGCTGATTGCATTCGCGTGTGGTGGTGAGCCGGGGTCGGAGTTCGGCACTGGAGGAAAGAACGGCGAGAAGGGCAGCAAAGTCGACGTCGTCGGCGAAGACGAAGCAAGGCAAGATCCGGGATCGCTCGATCCTTCGCTTCAAGCCTGCGCGACCTCGGTTGCCTCGGGAGAGCTCACGCCCGTCACGCTCGTCATCATGTTCGACAAGTCGGGGAGCATGGCGTTCCCCGACAAGGGTCCCGGCCTCCGGTCGTGCGACGCGTCGAGCAACAAGTGCGGAGGCTCCGTGAAATGCATTCCCACGGGCCCGAACAGCAACGACGGCTACTGCGCCGACAACCTCGACCTCCGTTGGAATCCCGCGAAGGACGCGCTGCTCTCCTTCTTCGGAGACGCGTCGTCGTCCAATCTCAAAGCCGCGTTGAACTTCTTCCCGAAGGGCAACGACGCGACGATGTGCGGGTCGAGCTACAACCAGGCCAGCGCACTCGTGACGCTGCCTTCGAATGGACTCCAGCCCGCGCTCGACGGCGAATTTCCGAGTGGATCGACGCCGACGCTCCCCGCGCTAAGCGGCGCGCTCGAGAACGCGACGGCGCTTTCATCTTCGGGTGATCGCGCGGTCGTCGTACTCGTCACCGATGGTCGTCCCAATGGCTGTGGCTCGACGCCCGAGAACGTCGCCGCCAAAGCGAAGTCGTACGCAGGAAAAATTCTCACGTACGTCGTCGGTGTCGGACTCGACGCGACGGAGAATCAAAATCTCGATCTCATCGCCGCTGGCGGAGGAACGTCGCAGGCGATTCGCGTCTCGACCGGCAACACGAAGGTCGAGCTCGTGAATGCGCTCAACACGATCCGCACGAAGGTCGGCTCCTGCAGCTACACCATCCCGAGCCCGCCTTCCGGCGAGACCATCGACTACAACGCCGTGAACGTCTCCATCGGAAGCAGCGCGCTCACGTACAGCAAAGACTGTGCAACCGGCACTGGCTGGCACTACGACGATCCCGCAGCGCCGAAGCGGATCGACCTCTGCGAAGCCTCGTGTGAAGCCTCGAAAGGCCAAGCGGCCAACGTCTCCTTGGCATTCGGCTGCGCGACGAAGGGCGGCGTGATTCGCTGAGTTCCTGCGGCTCTAGTTCGAAGCGTCGACGCCGTTTTCGGGACAGCAAATGTCGTAGTCCTGAACCGTGACCTCGCAATCCCACGCACCTTGGAAACAGGTGCACGTGTACTTGTGATGTCGATCCTGCGAGGGACACTGCGCGCAATGCTCGACGACGGCGTACGCGCAACCGTCCGTGGTCGCGCAGGCGCCAGAGGGTAAGTCTGCCTTCTCCAACTCGTTGCTCGCGACGGGACAGCTCACGGCAGCATCGGACGGGCCGCCGTTCGAATCCGTCGTAGCTTCCGCATCCGTCGAAGCGTCTTCCGTCGGTTGGATGAGATCGACCGTGTTGCATGCGAGAAGTGCGATGCATGCGACGCCGCTCGAGAGCGCCGCACCAAAGCGCCAAGAACTTCTCGGCGGAGGGGACGGGCTCGGGCTCAAGATCTTCGTGGACACGATCCATTTCTCGTAGGGCCAGTTGCATCGCTCTCGTAACCTGCGCAACGCGACACCAATTGCAACAATGCATTCTGCATGTTGTTTGATGCGTGAATCCGCAACCTTGCTGGAAGACGCCGCCG
>JAHFDV010000005.1:27259-39309 GCA_023248815.1 Myxococcales bacterium | reverse complement strand
CAGACGAAGCCGACAAGAAAGGAATCTCGACGGAGATCCTCGATCTGCGAACGCTCTCTCCGCTCGATCTCGACGCGATCGTCACGAGCGTGAAAAAGACCGGCCGCGCGGTCGTCGTGCACGAAGCGCCGAAGACGTGTGGCCTCGGCGGCGAAATTGTCGCGCTCATCAACGAGCACGCGTTCTTGCATCTCGAGGCGCCGCCCGTGCGCGTCACCGGATTCGACACGCCGTTCCCCTACACGCTCGAGAACGACTACTTGCCGCTCGCTCACCGCATTTTGCCGGCGATCGAAGCGACCGCCCGCTACTAGAGCGCGCGAGAGCGAGACCTGGGACGGTTACTCGAAGGCGTAGCCGACGAGCAGGCCCAGCGTCTTGTTCTTCGAAGATGTATTCTGCACGGGACTTTTGGTTCCGTCCGGATTCACGGTCGGTGCAGGAACGTCCGCAAGCTCGACCGTATCGAGCTGAAAGCGCGCACCAACGGCGAGCGGTCCGATGTTGGCGAACGCCTCCATGCGATGTTCGCGAATGTCCCACGTATCCGTCGTCGTTCCCGGAACGAAGATGTACTGCGCGTGAACGTCCACGGAGCTCGAAAGGTGCGCGCTGAGGCGACCGCCCAGTGAGAAGTACGCGTAGCTATCGTAGAAGCGACCGCCGTCGAGGTAGAGCCCCATCGCCGGTAGGAAGGTCAAACGCACGCCCCGCTCCGCGCCACCGAAGTCGACGAGGCCGAACGTCGGTCCGAACTCCGTCCGCAAAATCAGGCTTCCTTTGTTCTCGTCCCCTTTCGAGTCCTTGTCCGGAATACCGTCCGAATACTTGAGGGTGCCGTAGCCGCCCGCGGCCGAGGCCTCGAAGCCGAGAAGCGTCTTGAATCGCGTCTTGTCGAAAAAGAAGCTGCCGTGAATCTCGGCAAGCGCGCCGATGCGCGAATAGTCCTTCTTTAGAACGGCCGGCGTCGCTCCCTGGGCGACGGGCGCGGTGCTCGTCGTGCGTCCGAAGTTTTCACCGGAAGCCGTGAAGCCGTACGCAAAGACGCGACCGACGTGGGCGCCGTATCCTTTTTCTTCGCGCTTGTTGAGGTCGGCTTCTTTGTTGGCGCCGAAGTTTTCGTTGTCGGCGAAGGCGCGCGACGTGAGCGTCGACGAGATCGCGACGAGGGAGAGAACGAGGGGCAGGATGGTTCGTGTTCGCATGGTGCTCCTCAGAAGCGAATGCCGAATTCGGCTTGGGTTCCGAGCTTGCCGTCGGCGATTCCGAATCCGCCGAAGGTGGCCTTGCCTTGCACGTAGGCGCGGTCGGTTAGGTGAATGTATGCACCGAGCTTGAACGGGCTTTGATAGAGATCGCCGCTAGTCTCTCGCTCTTCGGCACCCGTATGAAACAGCGTGAGCACGTTGAGGTCCCACTCTGCGCTGATGTCTGCGAAGCGCGTGACGGGAACGTGCGCACGGAGAAATACACCGAAGCCTTGGTACGAGAGCTCGGCCGGGTAGGACCTCTGCGGCGTCGGTTGACCGGCCTGCTGAGGTGGCGGCGCCCCCTTCCATCTAGCCGGCGCATTGAGATACGCGCCCCAACCGCCGATCGTGAGAATCGACGGGAGTGGCCCGATGAAGCCCAGAACGACATCGCCGCCGAGCGACGCTTCGAACCCGCTCGCCTGAGTATTTCCCAAGTTCAGCCCGAAGAGGCGAGGAGTGTAGACCGTGACTTCGGTCGTATATTGCCCGTTCGCGGCGTCGGCGACCTGTTGACGATTGGCTTCTTGTTCGGCGGGCGTGAGCGAGCGGTAATAGTCGGTTCGAACCGCATACGTCGCGTAGCCGGTGGAGTAAGTCCCGTAAGTCGATCCCACGTACTTCTTGTCGCTCTGCCCCATCGCAACGAGTGCGGCGATGAAGATCTTCGAGATGTAGCCGTGATGCTCGAGCACGCGGATGCCGGTGATGCCGACGCCTTCCGCACCGTTTGCGAAGAGGAGTCCACTTCCGATACCGCCGACGATGCCCATCTCGTAATACCGATCTGCGAAGCGAGCGGTACCCGTCCAAAGCGGTGAGCTCTCGTCACCACCCGGCTTCTTCTCTTCCTTCGCGGGCGCGACGGGCTTCGCCACGGGTGCCGGCGGCGTGGCGGGGGGAGTAGCGGGGGGCGTGACGGTCGGCGCGATGACGGCCGAAGAAGCGGGCGCTTCCGTCGGCACTGCGCTCGTTGCTGGTGCCGGAGCCGACGCAGAAGTTGCGGGCGCTGTCGCTGCCGGCGCCGACGAAGTGTCCGCGGTCGAAGGCGTCGTACTTGGGTCCGTCGCCGTTTGCGCGCTCGACACGCGCGCATGGAGAAGAATCGAGAGCGCGAGGAGTGAAGTGCCACCGATCGCACGCGTGCGGATCATCATCGAGTTCGAGACTTATCTGATCGAGATCATGATCCGCAATCGATACATGCGGTATGCATGTTTATTTGTGAGGGTGGACGCCATCATCGAAAACGCGTGACGCATGTCATGCGGGACGCCCGCATCATGGGATTCGGCGTTGCCGAGGCGCTCGACTCCTAACACGCGTTTTTGAGGCCACTCGCCATCACACGCGCGTATAACATTACGCATGAAAACGCGCGCTGCCGTCTGTTACGAAGCCGGAAAACCTTTGGTCGTCGAGGACGTCGAGCTCGAGGGGCCGAAGGACGGAGAGGTGCTCGTCGAGATCAAAGCGACAGGCATCTGTCATACGGACGAGTTCACGCGCTCGGGTGCAGATCCGGAAGGGCTCTTTCCTGCGATCTTCGGGCACGAAGGCGCGGGCATCGTCGTCGACGTCGGTCGCGGGGTCACTTCGTTGAAGAAGGGCGACCACGTCATCCCGCTCTACACGCCAGAGTGCCGCACGTGCAAGTCTTGCCTCAGCCGCAAGACCAATCTGTGTACTTCCATTCGCGCTACGCAAGGAAAAGGCCTCATGCCCGACGGCACGAGCCGCTTCTCGATCGGCAAGACGAAGATTCATCACTACATGGGCTGCTCGACCTTCTCGAACCACACCGTGCTCCCCGAGATCGCGCTCGCGAAGGTCCGTGAAGACGCCCCCTTCGACAAGATTTGTTACATCGGCTGCGGTGTCACCACGGGCATCGGCGCGGTCATCTACACCGCCAAAGTCGAACCAGGTGCCAACGTCGTCGTCTTCGGACTCGGCGGCATCGGTCTCAACGTGATTCAAGGCGCACGGCTGGCCGGCGCCGACAAGATCATCGGTGTCGACATCAATCCTGCGCGCGAAGCGCTCGGAAAAAAGTTCGGCATGACTCATTTCGTGAACCCGAACGACATCGGTGACGCAGACCTCGTCGCGCATCTCGTCGAGCTCACTGGGGGCGGCGCAGACTACAGTTTCGAGTGCGTGGGCAACGTGAAGCTCATGCGCCAGGCGCTCGAGTGCTGTCATCGCGGTTGGGGTGTCAGCGTGATCATCGGCGTCGCCGGCTCGGGGCAAGAGATCTCGACGCGACCTTTCCAGCTCGTCACGGGACGCGTTTGGAAGGGCTCGGCTTTCGGCGGTGCGCGCGGTCGCACCGACGTACCGAAGATCGTCGATTGGTACATGGACAAGAAGATCGACATCGACAGCCTCATCACGCACAAGCTTCCGCTTTCGCGCATCAACGAGAGCTTCGACCTGATGCACGCGGGGACTTCGATTCGCACCGTCGTGGAGTTCCCTTGAGCGAGCTCGTCGTCAAAAGCGAGCAGCGCGCGTTCGCGGGGACGCAGGGATTCTACGAGCACACGAGCGCAGCATGCCAAGGTCCGATGAAGATCGCGGTGTACGTGCCCGACTCCGCGAAAGCGAAGAAAGCCCCCGCGCTCTATTATTTGGCCGGACTCACGTGCACAGAGGAGACGTTCGTGATCAAAGCCGGCGCGCAACGCGTCGCGTCGGAGCTCGGGCTAGTGCTCGTCACGTGCGACACGAGTCCGCGTACGAAGCGCTATCCGGGAGATGACGAGTCGTGGGAGTTCGGGCAAGGCGCAGGTTTCTATCTCGACGCAACCGAAGCTCCGTGGAGCGAAAGCTATCGCATGCGCACGTACGTGACCGATGAGCTCGTGCGCGTCGTCGAGTCGAATTTTCCGATCACTGCAGGTCGTCGCGGCATCTTCGGGCATTCGATGGGCGGTCACGGTGCGTTGACGATCGCGCTCTCGGAGCCGGCGCGCTGGCAAAGTGTCTCTGCGCTCGCGCCCATCGTCGCGCCGACGCGCGTCCCCTGGGGAGAGAAAGCCTTCACGCGCTACCTCGGGACCGACCGCACCAAATGGGCGCGTTACGATGCTTGCGAGCTCGTTCGTAAGCAGACGCTGCCCCACGAAATCCTCGTCGACCAAGGCCGCGCCGACAAGTTCCTCGAGCGCGAGCTGAAACCCGAACTCTTCCAAGAAGCTTGCGCCTCTGCGGGTCAAGCATTGCGCCTCCGGATGCACGAAGGATTCGATCACTCGTATTACTTCATCGAGACTTTCGTCGAAGATCACCTTCGTCATCATGCGCGCATCCTCGGGACGGCTGCGGCCACCACCGACGCGCGGCAGCGATGACCGACGAGAGCCTCGCCTTCCTCCGCTATCACTTCGCGACGGCGCGCGTTCCCGTCGACGTCATGACGTGCACTGCATGCGCGGCGGAGTTCGTGATCTCGCCCGCAGTCGCGACGGAAAATGGGCTGCCGCAACGTTGCGCGAAGTGCGCACATCGTGAGCTTACACATCGCCGGTTTCGCGTCGAAGGCGGAAGCCCCGTCGAAGAGGTCTGATCAATTCGTGCGCGTCTGGTGACCAGCGCATCCTATTGCGGATTGTTTCCGGAGCTTATTTCTAGGCGATTACGAAAAGCGCGAGCATTCCGCGCGAGTGCGAGAAGTTGCGAGAGACTACACGCAACGACAGTCGCGCCCATTTTCGTCCCTATTTTATCGCGCGCATTCGATGTCGTTGGCGCATCGATTACGGCGTGCGAGTGTATCCCAATGCGTATAGTTCCTCCCGAGCCTCGCACGAACATCTTCTTGATCGACGACGACGACGACTCCCGCGATCTGTTCGCGGAAGTTCTTCGCCGCGCAGGGTTCGCAGTCGACAGCTTCAACTCGGGAGAAGAGGCCCTCACGCAATTCGAAGCGACGCGTCCCGCGGTCGTGCTCACCGATATCTCGCTCGCCGGCTCGGTCGACGGGATCGAGACGGCGCGCCGCATTCGACGTCTCGACCCATACGCTGCCCTCATCGCGGTCACGGGGCACTCGCTCGACGACGTGAAACGCGGAGGCATGGTGTTCGACTCGTTCCTGCGAAAGCCCATCGGCCTCGACGAGCTCGTGGCGGCGGTACGCTATCTCGCTGAAGAGGCGACCACGCAGACGCTTCCTGTTTTGACGGCCGCACACGCCTGAAGCGATGCCTTCTGCTTCGTTCGTGGTCACGGGAGACGCGTAGGAGCGCGCGGAGAGAACGTCGGGCGCCATCTCAGGGGTGAGAAGAGCGTGACGGACCATCCGGAGTCCTAGGGGGGGTGGCGAGGCCGAGAGAGCGTCGCTCAGCAGCCGCCAATGGCGCACGGGCGTGAGCCGTCGGTGCGGTAGCGCGCCATGTCGAGATGGAAATGGTCTCGATGGAGCGCGTCGAAGAACGACGTGAGCACCGTCGAAAAAGTGCCCTCGTCGTACGAGCGCTCGGCGAGCCTGCGCAAGAACGCGCCTTCGGGTCGCTTGGCGGGCTCGTCCGTCTTTTCGAAGAACTTCAGGACCGAGATTTCGCGTCCGCCTTCGAGCGTGACTTTCTCGAGGTCGATGGCGTTCGCGTAGCTGTGCTCGCTCACCCATCCGCGATACGCCGCCATCTCTCGGCAGGCATACGTTCCCAAGTGATCGAAGCGCGCGATGCGCTTTTTGAACGACCTCAGCGATTCCTCCTGCGCGATCGTTTCGAACCGAGCGAGCGCTAGCGCGAGCGTGCAGGTCAGCGTGGGCGGCGCATTGTACGAGATCTTCTCGGGACCACCGAGGTACGTCACGACCTGCTCCGCTCCGCATGCGAACGAGTTCTTCTTTTCGTGATGCACCGGGATCGAAGCCCGTCGATAGCGAATCTGCGCAGCCTTCAGCTCTTCTTCGCAATGCTCGCGCGGTAGTGGCGGAGCGACGATTCGGTCGTCGTCGGGATCTTCATTCGCGTAGAAGAATGGACGGGGCGTTGGCTCGTTCACTCTTTGTTCGCCGCGCGAGGCCTCGTCGTGAGCGTTCGGAGGGGCTGCGTCGGCGACATCGAGCACCGGCGGCCGTGAGCTTCTCGGCGGCTCGTCTGCTGGGACGGATGCACGCGAACAGCCGAACACGAGCACGAGCGGGAGGAACGCAGCACCACGAGCACGAAAACGCCGCACGGCTCGTTAGACGCGCGGCGCGGCGAAAAGTTTGAATGCGGCGCGCGATCGCAGAAATCAGCCAAGTTTCAGCACCTTTGCGGGAAACCACTGACGCGAGAATGAAGAGACGAAGAGCTCTTTCACGCGAAGCCGCACGGGGGTGCAGGGCGTGTAGGTCTGGTACCACGACATCTTCTCCACGAGCTTTGCGCGCACGCTTGCCTCGTCCTTCGCGTCGAGAAGCTCCGCGACGGCAGAGCCTTGTGCGAAGTCCTTCATCGCGTCGTTCTGCGAAATCGAAAAGGCGACCTTCTTGTCGATCTGGAGATTCTTGAATGTCTTTCCCGACGTCTCGAGGAGCAAGACTGGGTCGAGCTCGATCGATGCAAAGTACACGCCCAAGATCCAGGGCGAATAGACGCCTCCGGTGGACGCCAGCTGAAGCGCGTTGTTTTCCTTGTAGATGCTCTCGGCCACTTCTTGAATCGCCGCGACATCGTCTTTGCTCGTGTCCGTCATGTTCTTTGTTCCTTTCGATCCGAGTGTTTTTCTTGAACCGGACCTTCCGTCGACACGGAAGAGCCCTTCTTGAATCCAATGCCCGTCGCAATCGCCAACGAGAGAAGCGCGTAGACGAGCAAGGGTTCCCAACCGCCGTGTTTGAACGAGAATCCCTGTGCCCAGTGTTGGGGAATCGCGCCGACGAAGATGACGAAGAGGCCGATGGCGGCGAGGCGCGCGAGGACGTTCACCGTCAGAGCCAGCGCTGCGCAGAGTTCGGATACGCCAATCAAGAATCGAAGGCTCGGTGGCAGGCCGCTTTGCTCGATCCACCATCGGGTCCCCTCCCCGCCAAGATTCCAGAGGCCGTGGTAGGTCATCGGAATCGCGAGGGCGAGGCGTACGAGGATCGGCGCCGTCGAGCGCGAGCGCGCAAAAAGTGGCACCTCAGTGTTCGTCGGCAAGTCAGTGGTGGATGGCAAGGGAGATTCCAAGGCCGATGCAGAGGAGTGCACCAATCGCGAGGTGGGTCTGCGCAGCCGTCACACGCACGAGCGCGAGCTTCGGATCTTGCATCGACTTCGCCGTCAAAATCGAGCGGAGGAGGTTGGCCGTAGGAAGAAGCGCGATGGCGGGGACGAGCAATGCGGGGAGTGGAAGACGCGGCATAGCGAGTGCCCACGCGAGTCCCCAGGAAGAGAAGGCAAGCACGTAGAGCGCGACGAGATAAACGCGTGAGACGCCTTCACCGAGCAACGTCGCGACCGTCGCGGCTCCGCGCGAGCGATCGACGGCGATGTCTTGGAGGTTGTTGCAATGGAGGATGCCGACAGCCGCGAGCCCGAAGGTGCCACCGACGAGAACCACTCCCACATCGAACGTGCCGAAAGCCGCGAGTGCGAAGCCAATCGTCAGTGCCGGGCCGCAGAGAAGCAGAACTGCGAGGTCTCCAAGAGCCTTGTATTTCAGACCTACGGGTGACCACGAGTATCCGACCCCGCCTACAACGGCGAGCACACCGACGATGAGCATGATGGAAGGAGAACGCAACAGCGCGGGGACTCCGAGGACAATTCCCGATGCGAAGGCGACCCATGCCGCGATGCGAACTTTGCGTGCGGAGAGCCAACCCTGTTGAATCACGCCCGCGCCACCGAGCGTCCCAGGAAGATCGATGAGGCGTCGATGATCTTCGACGTCGTTCATGAGGTTCACGCCGATCTGCAAAACGAGCACACCGACGATCGAGGCTACGGCGAGCGGGACGCTGATCGCCCACCCGCGAAGGATCCCGTACAAGAGAACTGCAATCGAAGGGGTCAGTGTTGCCGTGAGGCTGATCGCTCGAATCGCTTGGAGCCACACCTTCACGCTCGACGGCTGCGCTACGGCACGAGGATCGAGCAGATCGAAGCGAATGCTCCGGCCCTTTTCAGGATCATCGACGACGGCGGCAGGCCGCGCGATCCACTCGAGGTCTCCCTCGCGATGGCGCCCGAACTCGAGGAGATGAGCGAGATCAGTGGAGCGCTCGGCGACGAGCAACGGCTCGTGAACGAGGAAGGTCGACGAAGCAGATGTGTCTTCAACAGACTCGGCCGAACTCATGATGAACCCTCCCGCGGGCGTTTGAACGTGTTCGAGTTATATGGGTCGACCCCCCGGACTTCAATAGGCGATCTGGTGCTCTCGGGAGCGTTCTCGAGACTATGTGACGGTCAGTCGAAGACGATGTCCGTGCCGATGGTCGCGAGGTGCATCGTGAGATCGTTGGAGCGCGAATATCGCGCGTAACCCGCCTCGAACCGCATGGCGCCGAAAGGATGCCAGGGAACGTCGACGACGATCGTGCCGCCGACCGTCACCGCCGAAAAGCGCGCCAAATCGCTGTCGGCCGTACGCACGCTGGAGAGGTCACGCGCGCTCGTCGTGAAGAATCCGACGCCCGTCTGATGGTGATAGCGGACGTCTCCGTGCATCCAGAAGAGCGATGAGAACCGTTGCGCCAGTTGGAGCTCGGCGGTGTGCGCGAGTACTCCCCAGTCGTCTCGATAGAAGCGATAGTAACCTTTGAGCGCGCCCCGCCAGGGAAGCCACTGCGCACCGCGGACAACGACGGAATGCCGCAGCCGATCGCGCGGGGCGATCTCCGAGACGTAGCCCCCAAACCGAAAAGGCACCACGTTCCAATTCGTCGCCAGCTCACCCTGCTGACGCGTAATTCCATAGTCGACGTAGACGACGGTGTCGGGCGAGACGACCTGAGTGAACGAGACGTTCGCATTGGCGGTTGCGCGGCTCGCTCGGCCATTCAGGCCACCATCGGTCTTGCGCCGTTCGAATGCGTCGAGCACGACGTTGGCGCTCGCTGCCGCGGTCGCATTGTTCATCGCGAAGGAGCGCGCATAGCTCTGCCCGATGTTCCACGAGCGCAGATGCTCTTCGAGATGGAATCCGCCGCGCACGCCCAGCGTGTCGTGGTCGTTCGCCTTGTAGGTCGTCGCGAGGTCGACGGTGTTCGCGCGCTCGTGACGTGAGGCGCCGGTCGTGACGTCGACGGCATCTGGCGAAGCGGAGGTGACGAAGTCGACGGGGAGCCACAGGCTGTATTCGAGGCGTGTGCCCTGCGAAAAGACCGCGCGAAGTTGCGGCTGAAATACGGTCAGCCGCTCACTCCCCTGCCCACTCGGCGCATTTCGATCGCGCTCCGCGCCCGTAGGTAGTCCCGCTTGCGATTGGTACCCGTGACCGTCCTGTGAGAATCCACTCAGACGCGACTCGATGCGTTCCAGCTTGAGCGACGGCTCGGCAGAGACCGTGCGCGTGAGGAGCAGAAGAACGAACATGCTCCAGCATGCGAAGAGCGACCTCATTGGCATCCGCAACCGCCACCTGCGGGAGTGCCGTCTCCTCCCGCCGCCGCTTCACGTGAGGTATACATCTTTTGCTTTCGGTAGGCCTCGAGCGGTGAGTCCTGAAGTGACATCATCGGGTCGGCGAGGTGTCCGCGGCGATCCGGCGTCACGGTCGCGCAACCGCCGAGACATGCGAGCGCCGACAGCGAGACGAGTTTTGAAACGAGTGCTCGCACGCTCACATCGCCCCCGAGATCGAGAATCCGTAGCCCCCGCCATTGGCGCTCGGTGAGACGAAGAGATTCGTCTTCGGAACGCGCGCTTTGGCGCCAAGCACGTCGACCACTCCGAGGACTCCCGTCGAGAGACCGATGATGAAGAGCGTCTCGTAAACGGTACGATCCGCTGCTTTTCCTCCTACTTGAACGCGTGGACGCGATTCGAGCATCAGCTCGCTCGCCACGGCCGTAGCGGCAGGAACCATCGTCAAGAAAAGGCCACGCATTCCTTCTCCCACTAGCAAATGCGTCGCGAGAGGCGCCGACGCGAAGCCGATGTGCGCGACGAAAAGCCCGCGATTGCCGGGTCCCCCCTCGGCCATCATATGACTGCCTACGGCGAGTCCGCCGAGGAGCATCGTGCTCCCGACGATGAACGACATCGTTATGGGTGGAGGCGAAGGCGAAACATTTGGCGCGGGTGAGAGCGCGATCGATGGCGCACTCAAGGACGTTTCATCGGCCTGGGCACGCTGCGGAATCGTGAATGGCGCGAGCGCGACGAGCGCAGCGATGGGCGCGCGCCCCCATGATGACCCCACGCCCTTCATGGTGCAGCATCCGCGTCCTTCGCGGCTCCTGCATCGGAAACGGGGATGACTCGCAGCGCGCCGCTACACGGATCCGGTTGCTCTGCGCGAAGCAAGACACCCTCACCATTCAATCGGATCGCTACGAAGGCTCCTTCACCGACTCCAGTGCCCCAACGAGCCGTCGCCTGGTCGCGGTCGACGGTAAAGTGCATGACGACGCCCGTTCGTTCCTCGGTCACGTCGAACGTCTCGGGCTCGAGCGCGACGACGCCGAAAGAGAATTGACCTTCGCGTCCGGCGCAGGCTCCTTCGAGGCGCATCACTTTCTCCGAAAAGATCGACCAATTCACGTCGACATCGGAAGTTCTTCCGTTCGGGTCGTAGTTGCAGGCCGCGAAGAGAACGAGAGCACACAAATGCCGCATCGAGGCCGCGCAGCATCGCGCGAACGAGGCCCTTTGGCTCGCAAAAAAGAGAGAGTTCTTTAGCGCACCGTCAACGTCGAAACGTACCTACTGCGAGCACTCTTCGCTCGTCCTGCGCTTGGATATCGGCGAGGGCCGTGAAAGAGGCATCGTTCTCCAAACGGTAGGACCCGAGGTGCTTCGGTTTTCGGAGTACCCATTCGGCCGGGCCGAGAAGGGAGAACCAGGGCACTCCGCTTTCGTCTTCGTAGAGGTGATAGACGCCGCCCGGCTTCTTTTCGAAGTTGCATCGCGCGCGATGGAGAACCGCATCCTGGTTCGTCTTTTCGAGGATCTCCTGCGCCTTTTCCTGGAGCGCGCGGATCTGTTCGGCAAGGAGAAGCAATTTTTCCGTCGCGACGGTGGCAACCATTGCGTCGGCGCGCTCGATCTCTTTTGCGAGGTCGACGAGGCCAAAAGAGGGCGCCATCCGACTCAACGGATACGGCGATTGGCTCGCTTCTCCTTGGTAGCGTGCAATCGCGCGATCCTTCGGCTCACTCATCGTTCAAAAAGGGTAGACGTTCTCCTCGGAGCGCGCCACGATCACCCGCTCACCTCGAGAGGTTCAACTCCTAGCCGCCGATGCGAATCATTTCCTACAACGTTCGTTACTTCGGTCACGCCACACGTGGCATTGCAAGCACGCGCGGCGCGATGATCAAAATCGCGCGCGCCATCGCGTCACTCTCGCCCGTGCCGGACATCATCTGTTTGCAGGAGCTCGAGACGACCTCGTTCCGCTCCAACATCGCGCATCGCAGTCCCGAAGGAGAGACGCAGCTCGAACGATGGATGGGGTACTTCCGCGCGGCCCTCATCGAAGAAAAGAAGGACCCGAACTTCACGGGACTCTATTTTCCGGCACATTCCTATCAAGCAGGATCACTCAAGATCTACACCACGGGGCTCGCCGTCATCGTTCACTCCGATTTCGAAGTCGGTCACAACGCGGGCGCCCCCCACGACATCACGCATCGCCGAACACAGG
>JAHFDV010000005.1:0-27249 GCA_023248815.1 Myxococcales bacterium | reverse complement strand
TCAAGCAGACGCGCATTTGTGCGCACGCAAAACTGGTGCATCGGCCGACGGGCAAGAACCTCGACATCTTCAACACGCATCTCAGTCTGCCTTCGGCGTTTCGGCCGGAGTTTTGGACGAAGAAGCAGCGCATGGGCTTCGGCGCGAATCAGCTCGAGGAAGCGCGGGCGCTGCAGACCTTCGTCGAACGAGAGCGAAAGTGCGACGGCTTCGTCGTTACGGGCGACTTCAATTCGCTGGGGGGGTCTCCCGTCTATCGGTACCTGACCGAAGACGCGAAGCTCGCCGATCCCTTCGTGACGCATCACAAGTTCGACACGAAGCAGCTGAATGAATTTGCGACCGCTGGGTTCATGAACCTACGAATGCGGCTCGACCACATGTTTTCGGGCCCTGGAATCGATTGGAAAGGCTTCGAAGACACGTATCCCGTACACGACGTCCAAAGCCGATTCCGCGGCTTGAGCGACCATATGCCGCTAATTGGAACGTTCGAAGTCCGATAGAGCGAGATGGAAGCGCGCCCACGTTGTGAGACGCGTTCTAATAGGGGTATAGTGCCGCCGCCCGAAAGGGCCCAAAGGAGACGGTATGGCACGCTGGGAATTCAAGCTTCCTGACATCGGTGAAGGCGTAACGGAAGGCGAAGTCGTGAGCTGGCTCGTGAAGCCAGGCGACTCGATCAAAGAAGACGAGCCCATGGTCGAGATCATGACCGACAAGGCCACCGTCACCATCACCTCCCCCAAGACCGGAAAAGTTCTCGAGACGACAGGAAAAGTCGGCGAGCTCGTTCAGGTTCACTCGGTTCTCGTCGTGCTCGATCTCGGCGGCGCGGATGCGGGTGCTGGTGCCGTGGCGGCCGCCTCTGCTCCCGCAAAGGGCAGCAGCAACGGGAACGGTCATGCCAACGGCAACGGTCACAAGAATGGCAATGGGCAGAAGCAAGACGAAGGTCCTGCGGCCACCGCGGTCGGTGACATCCGCGAATCACTTCCTGGAATGTCGTCTGCCTCTTCGGCTTCGCGCGCACCTTCGGGAAGCCTCGAAACGAGCTACTTCAACGAGAAACCGCTCGCGACTCCCGCGACGCGAAAGCTCGCGCGCGATCTCGGCATCGAGCTGAAGTCGGTTCCGCCGACGGGCGATGGCGGCCGAGTCACGAAGGTCGACGTCGAAAACTTCCGATCGCGTCCGAGCGACGCTCCTTCCGCGAAGTCGAAGACCGAGCCCTCATCGCCAACGCGCGAGCCGGTTCGCATCACTCCACCCGCGGGTCGTGGCGCCGATCTCGAAGAGCGCGTTCCGTTCGCAGGAATGCGTCGCAAGATCGCGGCGAAGATGCACCAGTCGACGACCACGGCAGCGCACTTCACGTTCGTCGAAGAGTGCGACGTGGCCGCGCTGAAAGACCTCCGTGCGCGCTTGAAGCCGATGGCGGAAAAAGAGGGCGTGAAGCTCAGCTTCCTTCCCTTCATCGTCAAGGCAGTCGTTGCGTCGCTGAAGCGCCATCCGGTGCTCAACTCCGCCCTCGACGAATCGACGAACGAGCTCGTTTACCGCAAGTACATCAACATCGGCATCGCTGCATCGACCGACGCTGGACTCATGGTTCCCGTCGTCAAGGAGGCCGATCGCCGTTCGATTCTCGACATCGCACGCGAGATCGATCGCCTCGGCTCGGAAGCGCGCGCCGGCAAGTCCAAAGTCGACGACCTTTCCGGGTCGACATTCACGATCACGTCCCTCGGCGCACAGGGTGGCCTCTTTGCGACCCCGATCATCAACTTCCCCGAAGTGGGCATTCTCGGCGTTCACCAGATGAAAGAGAAGCCCGTCGTGAAAGACGGACAGATCGTCATCGGAAACGTGATGTTGCTCTCGCTCTCGTTCGACCACCGCATCGTCGACGGGCACGTGGGCGCTGCCTTCGCGTACGACATCATCGGATTCCTCGAAAATCCCGATCGCCTTCTGCTCGAGATGGCCTGAAGGTTCGCGCGCTCGCGATCGTGCATCCGTGCTGAAAAAAGCACCTGGTTCTTTCTTCGGTCGCGCGCTCTTCGCGCTCGCAGCCGCTCCGTTGGCCTTTGCCTGCCTCGTGCCGAAAACGCACGAGGTCGATGCGCGCTATGCCGCCGTCCACAACGCGCTCGTCGCTACGGGCCTCGCGCAGACGGGCAAGGTCCAGCGAGGTAGTCTTGCCGAAGGGTCCGAGTCGAAAGTCTCCGTGCACCTCGGTGTCGGTTGCTCGACGATCGCTGCGTTCGGCGGGAATAACCTGCGCGACATTTACGTTGCGCTCATCGACACCGACGGACAGACGGTCGCGGAAGACAAGGGTCATGATCCCGACGCCTCCATTCGGTACTGCACGAGCGTGGAAGGAGACTTCTCACTCGTCGTGAAGTCCGAGAAAGGCTTCGGCGATTTCCTGACCTCCGTTTGGACGGGAGGAGCGTCGACCGGTGGCCCCGCGAACGCCGATACATCCTCGGCGCGTGGAACATGCGCTGAGCCCATCGTTCTCGCCGACGGCATCACTCGCGGGAGCACCAAGCGCGCCGACAACAACGAAGAAGGTAGCTGCAGCGGTGCGAGCGGCGCAGAGCAGGTCTATCAAATCCGTATCGATCGCCCGACCTTGTTCCGCGTTGGCTTCGAGGGACGGCAAGACTCGATTCTTTACCTCCGAAAAGACACGTGCCGCGACGAGAGCGCAGAGATCGCCTGCAGCGCCGATGCGCGCGCCATGCAGTCGGACGGTGGCGGAACGTTTGCGGAGCTTTTGGACAAGGGCGTCTACTATCTTTTCGTCGACAGCTATCAAAACCAAGAAGGCAGTTACACGCTCGACGTCTCGACGAAAGCCGTGCCACCGATCGAGGAGAGCTGCAAAGCTGCGACTCCTTTGCCGCTCGGAGTACCCGTGTCGGGAACGCTCAAGACGGACCAGGTCGGATTCAAGCCCCGATGCATTTCGTTCGACGGGGGTTACATGCCCTTTGCCTTCGACTTGCCTGCTCCGATGCGCGTGCGCCTCCACGCGAGCTCTACCGAGTTTCATCCTCACGTCTTTCTGCGCAAAGACTGCAAAGACGCGGCGAGCGAATCCGGCTGCTCGGCGCTCGAGGCGTCGATGAACGATGCCGTTCTCGTCACTTCTCTTCCCGCCGGGCACTATGTGGCATTCGTCGGCGCGGAGAATGATCGACTCGCTTCCGGACGCTTCACCTTGGAAGCAGAAGCCGCGCCAGAAAAAGGCGTACCCAATTCCGCGGGCGATGCATGTGCGAATGCGATCGAGGTGAAAGGCCCCGGTCTCGTCTCGGGTGACACCTTTGCCGCTTCCGACGACACGACGCCGGCATGCCTTCCGAGCAACGCAGGGACTTCGCCGGAGCTTTTTTACCACTTCAAAGTCACGAAGCCGACGCGGTTCGAGGCGGCAGCGCGCACGAGCCAAGGCGCGCACGCATTCGCGCTCTACGCGGGTGCGTGTACGAGCGCCGCAATCCAATGCAGCAGCGAGACACTGAGTCGCGATCTCGAGCCCGGAGAATATTGGCTCGCCGTCGAGGGGCAGCTCGTCGAATCGGGAGGAAGCGGCGCTGGCTCTTATGACGTCGAGTTCTCCTTCGTCGACACGCAAGCGGTACGAAAGGCATGCGCCAGCGCGCCTCGCCTCGAACGCAACAAGCCTCTCAAGGGAAGTATCCGTGGTCAGTCCGCACGATTCGCGATGACGTGCGCTCCAGGTGGCGGGAGCGATCGCATCTATCGCATCGATATTGCGGATGCCGGGGTCTACGAGGTCTCTATTTCGGGCTCGTTCAAGGGCGGAATGGCGATTCGCGAGACCTGCGCCGACGACCGGTCCGAGCTCATGTGTGCGAGCTCCGACGACGGTTCGCTCTCGCTCGAGTTATCGCAAGGCACACATACGCTCGTCGTGAAGGGCGCCGATGGCTCGACCTCGGGAGACTACGAGCTCGTGCTCCGTCGCCTCGCGAACGTCCCCTGAACCGCCCCACCCGACGACTAGCGATGGCAACGAAGAAGACGATCACGAAGGCGAAAGCGCCCAAGAAGAAAGCAGAACCTGCCGACGAAGGGATGACACCATCCGTCGTCACGAACGCGCAAAGGGATGCGCTTCAACGAGATCTCCTCGCTTGGTACACGAAGTCGAAGCGCGACTTGCCCTGGCGGAGGTCTCGCGATCCGTACGCGATCTGGCTCAGCGAGATCATGCTGCAGCAGACGCGCGTCGACACCGTGATTCCATACTACGAGCGATTTCTCACGGCGTTCCCTACCCTCCGCGCGTTGGCGGATGCGCCCATCGATACCGTGCTCACGCAGTGGAGCGGACTCGGCTACTACCGACGCGCGCGAATGCTCCACGCGGGAGCGAAGGCCCTCGCCGACGGCGGATTTCCGAAGACTGCGGCGGAGCTCAGAAATGTTCCGGGCATCGGCCCTTACACGGCCGGCGCGGTCGCGAGCATTGCCTGGGGTGAGCAAGCTCCCCTCGTCGACGGAAACGTCGCGCGTGTCCTCGCGCGCATCTTCGCGGTCACGGTCGACGTTCGCAAAGGTGCGGGGCATCGCAAGATTTGGGAGATCGCGGGAGAGCTCGTCCCCAAAGAACGCGCGGGTGATTGGAACCAGGCATTGATGGAGCTCGGCGCTTTGCTCTGCACGCCCGACCAACCGAAGTGCCTGCTCTGCCCGGTCCGCGGAGAATGTCGCGCGTTCGCAGAAGGTCGCACCGACGTGATCCCCTTGCGCGTCGCGCAGACGAAGCCCATCGAGTGGAAGCGCGCCGCGCTCGTATTGCGACGCGGTGACACCGTCCTTCTCGGTCAACGTCACGACCACCTCGTCTTCGGCGGACTCTATGAGCCGCCGATGTTCGAAGACGACGACGAAGAGCTCCCGCGCGCCCTGAAGCGCGCCGCAGGAGGTGCCATCACGTTCGTCGAGCGAATCACGCACGTGCTTTCTCATCGAAAAATGCGCATTCGCATTTTCAGCGCGACTTCGCAGCCTTCACGCGCGTGGCAAACGCAGCTCGAGAGTGAATACAAATCGTTCCGTTTCGTGAAAGAGCGCGACCTCGGAGGACTGCCGATGGGCGAGCTCGCGAAAAAAGTGCTGCGCGCCGTCGGCACCAAGATTTGAGCTCATTCTCCGAGAAGTGCCTGCAAACCTCCAATCATCGCGCGCTGTTTCGCTGCTTTCCGCAACGAAAAGCTCGCAAAATCAAACGATTGTTGTTCTAGGGGGAACCTATTTTTGTCCTGGCGAGAGCCTTTGATTCTCGATCGCGTGTCGGTTAGAACGAGCGCGGAATGAGGCGTCTCGGTGGACACCATTTTTTCCGATTCATCGGGGAAGTCTTGCTCGGAACGAGCAAGCGCGGGCGCAATCATGCGAGGGCTCGACGCGCCGGAGCCGCGACACTCGCCGCGTTGGTGTTCGTCTCGAACGGCGCATTTGCGCAAGAGCTGAAACCGCATCGCTTCACGTTGAGCGAGTGCCTCGCCCTCGCCGACCAGAATGCGCCTCAGCTCGCGGCGATGCGCGCTCAGCTCGACATGGTGCACTCTCAGCTCGAAGAGGCGCGCTGGGCACCGTACTTCAACTGGACGCTCCAAGTTGGCGGCGGCGTGCTTCCGCCCATCACGGGTACTCCTTTCTACACGTCCTCGACCGCCTCCGCGCTGTCGACGCAAGTGAACGGCGGCATCCAGCCGTTCCTTCGTGTCGACCTCAACGGCAACATTCCGATCTACACGTTCGGAAAGATCGAAGGCACGCTCGATGCCGCAAAGGCACAAGTGCGCGTCAAGGAGTGGGATGTCGAACGCATTCGACTCGATCTACGTCGCGACGTGCGGCGTGCCTATTACGGTCTGATGTTCGCGCGCGATGCGGCTTATCTGGCGGAGGACGTTCGCAAGAAGCTCGAGGCTGCGACCGGGAAGATGAAAGAGAAGCTCGATCGCGGGGACAAGTCGATCGACGAAGTCGACAAGATGCGCCTCGACTTTTCGAGCGACGCTCTCGCTGCGCGCACGGGTGACATCGGCAAGGGAGAGAAATTCGCGCTGGCCGCTCTGCGATTTCTGACGGGAGTTCAGTCTCGCTTCGACATCGTCGATGAGCCGCTCACGCGCATCGACAAGCCGGTGGGGCACATCGTTCGCTACCTCACGGCGGCGCGTCTCTATCGACCCGACGTCAACATGGCTCGCGCGGGGATCAACGGACGAAGAGCGCTTCTTCATGTCGCTCGCGCTCGCATGCTTCCCGATATCGGCCTCGCCCTCTTCGGCGGCTATGGGCTTGCGCCGAGCGCGGTCCAACAAGACAATCCCTGGATTGCCGACAACTTCAACCGCTTCGGCGCTGGTTTCGCGTTCGGCCTCCGTTGGAGCCTGGACATTTTACCTGCGGCTGCTCGCGCGCATGCCGCGGAGTCTGCCCTCGACGAAGTTCGCGCTCAAGAGCGTGCAGCTCTCGGATGGAGCGCCGTCGAAGTGGAGAACGCGCACGCCACCGCTCTCGAAGCGCAAAACCGCGAAGAAGTTTGGGGCCGCGCCGAGAAACGCGCCAAGGAATGGATCGCGACCGTCGAGAACGCGATCGACCTGGGTACCAAAGACGAGCGCCATCTCCTCGAACCCCTGCAGCGCTACGTCGATGCGCGCTTCAATCACATGCAAGCGCTGATGGATCTCAACGTCGCAGCTGCCGAGCTCGGACGAGCGACGGGCTTCGACGAAGGCGTGCCGTAAGCGTTCGTTCCGACGTTCGACTAGAAGCGCAGCCTCACCAGACGCAATCTTGCGTCGAGAGAAAGGCGAGAATCCGCGCGCGGACGAGCTCGAAGTCGCGCAGCGCGAGATTCACGTCTGCTTGGCGAAGCGACGATGCCGCGGTCACGAGCTCGAGACTGGTGCCGAGACCTTCGGCGTAAGCGGCGCGAGTCAGGCGATCGGTCTCGTAAGCGAGCTTTCGCGTCTCTTCGGCGACCTCGCGATTTTTCTCTGCCACCTCGACCGAGCGAACCGCTTGAATCGTTTGAATCGCGGCCGTGCGCTGTGTTCCCTCGTAGCGCGCCTGCGCTTGATCGAGATTGGCCCGTGCCGTTCGTAGGCGGCCATAGCGCGCGCCTCCGTCCCAAATCGGTACGGAGAGGATCGCCTGAACGCTCCACGTCGCATTCGGCGAGATGCCCGTATCGGCACTCGTCGCGCTGGCGGCGCTCTGCACGCCGATCGTCGGAATCGTTTCGGTGAGAATGTCCGTAGGTGATCGCTTGGCCACATCGACGCGTGCCTTTGCGACGACGACGTCCGTGCGGTCTTCGACGCCGATGGGCTTACAAGCGCCGAGCGAGCCATCCGACGCCATCGTGTCGAGCTTCAGTGTCGGGGTCACGCCGACTTGCTCGGCAACGCCCAGGCCGAGTCCCAATGCTTCGCGAGACTGCCGCAGGGCTTCGTCGCCCGAGACGAGCGTTGCCCTCGCAGCCGCGACGTCTTGGTCCGCTCGAACGACATCGAGCGCCGTCGCATTCCCGAGCTCCTGCTTGCGGCGCGCAATGTCACGTCGTTCCATCGCGGCGCGGAGGCCGACGCGATTTAGTTCGGCCACGCGTTCGGCGGTGAAGACCGAGACGATGGCGCTTGCAAGATTCAGCGCGATCGTACGCTTCGCATCGTTGACCGCGAGCTCCGAGGCGGCAATTCCTTGCCGAGCCGTCTCCGTCACGCGCCACGAGTTGATGGAGATGGGTACCCAAGAGAGATTCACGCCCGCATTGACGATGCCCGTCTGTGGGGTCTGAAAATAGCGAAAGGATGGCGCAAGCGTCGCCGGGTCGAAGCCAGAGATCTGAACGCCGGACTTCGTGACGAGCTGCTCCGTGTAGTTCACGCTGCCATTGATTGTCGGAAGCACGGAAGCGAGTGCCGTTCGCGCTTGGGCCGCGGCTTTGTCGACCTCGCGTTCCGCGATGCGCAGGTCTACCGAGCGCGCGAGAATGAACGTGCGCGCTTCTGCCCAATCTTTCAAGACGCGCTTCGGTGGCGCGACGGGAGTCAGCATCGGGTCTTTGATCTCGCTCGTCGAAAGCGTTCCCTGCTCCTGCGAAGGAAGATTCTTGGTGAGGCCGGGACTCGCCTCCGTGGCCTTTCCCGTCGCGGGCGGCGCGTTGCTCGGGGGCGGAAGGGGCCGCTGCTTGGCCGTCTGCGCGAGGCCAGCCCCCGGGATCAAGAGAAGCGCGAGAAGCGCCAATCGGTGCGGTCGAAACATGCGGGGCTGAGGATACATCGCTCGGACCTCGAGTCCTACGACGCTCTCGTGAAGGAAATCCTCGAGCAGGTCCGAAGACCGGGTTTACCAGCGCACAAGGACGACGTTTTCGGACGCGCTCTCACTGGATCGCAGAGAAGCGCGCATCGCCCGGCTGCAAGTCGAGCTCGCGCTGGAGAACGCGAAACCGATTGCGAAGGTGCGTCGACGAGACTCGAAACGATGCGGCGACCTCACGCTGCGAAAGCGGGATCTTCTCGACGAAGACGACCGCGTAGCCGATCGCAGCGGCGAGGCTCAGCTCCCCCTCTTCGGCCAATGCTTGGGCAACAGGCTCACGCAAGAAGAGAAGCGCGGTCCGCCGTTGGGGAGCAGTCAGCGGCAACGATGCAAGGCCTCGCCGCAAAATACGCGCGACGCTTCGCACGGTCGCGTGTCGAGTCGAGGGACGCGGAGGCGATGGCAGTGGGAGACGGCCACGAAAGGCGTCTTCCGCGCCCGATTCGAGCCATGCGAGGAGCGCGCGTTCTTCGATCGTCTTCTTGCCCGCGAGAAGCTTGCGCGCCGCGGCGAGGTTGCCCGTACGCCCGAGGGCGTGTGCGTATGATGCGCGCACCGATCGCACGGTGGGGAGCTCGTTGGCAGCGCGCGCGAGCAGTGGCAACGCTTCGCCAGGGGCGTCCATCGCGACATCGAGAAGATGCCCGAGGTTGTGCGCGTACCAGGGATTCTCCGGCGCGTGACGGAGCGCCTCGCGATAGGCGTGCGCAGCGAATCGATGTTGACCGAGCAGCGCCTGCGCGAGCGCAAGAACGGCCCACGCGCGGTCATCCGTCTCGGAGTAGGCGATCGCCTTTTTGGCGGCGAGCGACGCGCGCCAGGGGTCTTCTTCGACCGTGAGCTCCGCGAGCTTCCGCTGAAGTGCGGTCCATTCTTGGGAGCCTTCGCGGACGGTTTTCACCATCATCTCGATGCGCGCAGCTTCGCTCTCGAACGGAAGCCGGCCCGCTTTCGGTGGCTCGGAAGAAGTCGTGGATTCGTTGCCCATCTTTGGAGGATCTCGCGTCCCTCCAAGCTATGCGTCATCCGACGTTCACTCGCAATTGCTGATACTTGGAAAACGTCTCGCTCGGCGATTTTCCTTGCGGGGTGCACGCAATCCGCTACCGGCGCCGACCCCATCTCGAGCGTGCGAAGCTAACGATCACCGCGCTGCGATGATGTCGTTGTCGATGAGATCGGAAAGAATTCGCAGCGCATCCATCCTCGGCATTCCCGAGAGATCCAGAATGTTCTCGAAGCTGACTTGCCCGTCCATCATCGAGATCAAAAAGCCTGCGCGGTGATCGATCGAGAGCCAGCGTACTTGCTCGCCGGCGACGAGCACGATTGGACAGAAGTCGAGCGGCCCGATGGTCGCGCGGTACATGCGCTCGAGACGCGTCTCGGTGAGCTTGACGACGTCGATTGCCTCTTGATTCGTCTCGTCGCGCTTCAGAATCGCGCGTGCGAGCTCGAGTGCGCCCGTGAAGTCGTCGAGCTGGACGCGACTACGCATGACCGATAGGGCGCCCTGAATGGGCCGAGATGGCCTCACGACGCGCGCGGTCTCGCTCTCCGTAATCGTCGGCGCGGCGGCGGCCGAGCCCACGCGCGTTGGAGCCGCAGGAGCGAGCGATTGCTGATGGTTCGCGAGAGACAGCAGATCTTGCGGTCCGCTGTCGTCGATGGAAAGGAGCCGCGCCCGCTCGAGCTCGACCTCGTTCGTAATCGTCGCGCGCGCGTCATCCACGTGCGTCGCCACCCCCTTGGGATCGGACTTCTTCGAACTCATGGCGATTCGGGGATCTCAGTCTCGGAAATGTCTGGAGCGAGCCTCAATCAGCCTTTGGCTACCACGCCTTTGAACATTCGGAGCGTGCGCGACATCTGCTCGAGGTGCTCTTTCAGCTCGCCGATGTTTTTGCGCTCGATCGAGATCTTCGCTTTGCCGACGATGGCCTTCGCCTTGTCGATCGCGTCGCGTCCGAAGTCGCTCGTGGCAACGATCTGCTCGACCTGGGGCAAGAGGCGCTCGATTTCGACCGAGAGCTTCACCGCTTCTTGGCGAATCTCCTCGAACTCTTCCGAGCTTCGGCGCTCGACCATGTAGTCCTGCGCGTTGTCGATCATCGCCTTCACTTCGTCACGCGTGAGACCGCTCGACGCCGTGACCTGAATCGATTGCTCGAGACCCGTCTCGAGATCCTTCGCGAGTACGCTCACGATGCCGTCTGCGTTGATCTCGAAGGTGACTTCGATTTCGACTTGGCCCTTCGGCGCGCGGCGGAGACCCGTGAGCACGAACTCTCCCAGGATCTCGTTGTCTTCCGCGCTCGCTTTCGAGTCGCCTTGCATGACGAGAATCTTGACGGCCGTTTGATGGTCGCGACTCGTGGTGAAGATCTTGTTGCGCGTCGTCGGGACGGTCGTGTTTTGCGGAATGAGCTCTTCGAACTGATTGCCGATGGTGAGAATGCCGAGCGCGTGCGGCGTGACGTCGAGGAGAATCATCTCCTGCTTGTCGCTCACGAGGGCTGCTGCCTGAATGGCTGCGCCGAGCGCGACGACTTCGTCCGGGTGAACGCCCTTGCACGGTTCGCGCTCGAAGAAGGCTTGAACCTCGGCCTGAATCTTCGGCATGCGCGTCATGCCGCCGACGAGAACGACCTCTTCGACTTCCTTCTTCTCGAGCGAAGCGTCTTCGAGGGTCTGCCGACAGATGTCAACGGTGCGCTCGACGAGATCTGCGCAGAGCTCTTCGAGGGTGGAGCGATTGAGCGAGCGTTGGAGGTGGAGCGCTTCGTTCTTGCCGCTCGAGATGATGAACGGAAGATTGATTTCAGTTTCGCGAACGCCCGAGAGCTCACACTTCGCCTTTTCGGCCGCATCCTTCAAACGCTGGAGCGCCATGCGGTCTTGGCGAAGGTCGATGTTGTGCTCCTTTTGGAAGCCCGTAACGAGCCAGTCGATGATGCGCGCGTCGAAGTCTTCGCCGCCGAGGAACGTGTCGCCCGCAGTCGCAACGACCTTGAACACGCCGTGCTCGCCGATCTCGAGGACCGAGATGTCGAACGTACCGCCACCGAGGTCGTACACCGCGATCGTGCGCGGCTCTTTGCGATCGAAGCCGTATGAGAGCGCGGCAGCCGTCGGCTCGTTGATGATGCGAATGACGTCGAGTCCGGCGATCTCGCCCGCGTCTCGCGTTGCCTGACGCTGGTTGTCGTTGAAGTAAGCAGGGACCGTGATGACGGCCTTTGAAACGGGCTGACCGAGGTAGTCCTCGGCGATGACGCGCATCTCTTGGAGCACCATCGCGCTCACTTCCGGCACGCTGTAGTCTTTGTCACGGAGCTTGATGCGCACGTCTTGGTGCGGGCCTTCGACGATGCGATAGCTCGATGTCGCGACGGCGTTCTTCACCTGTGGCGACGTCCACTTGCGACCAATGAGTCGCTTCGCAGCGAAGACAGTGTTTTCGGCGTTGGTGATCGCCTGCCTCTTGGCGATGTGCCCCACGAGCCGCTTTCCGGCTTCGGTGATACCGACCATCGAAGGCGTGGTTTTATATCCCCCGCGGTTGGGGATGACGACGGGGCTTCCGTTTTCGAGGATCGCGACGCACGAATTCGTAGTGCCGAGATCGATTCCGATGACTTTTTCCATGCGTTCTTCCAGGCGGGGCGAGGCCGCTCATTCTAAAGCGATCTCGAGCGCCTAGGTTATCGCATTGTCAGCGGACTCCCACTTTTTCGACGATGGCCTTCACGAGGGGATCCTCGGGCGCGAGCGCTTTGGCCGCCGTCGCGTCGCGTCTCGCGACCGAGAGGTCGCCGCGCTTGAACGCATCCTCGGCCGTTTGAGCGTATTGGCGCGCGCGGAGGCGGTCGGCCTGCGTCTTCATTGCGTCATAGCGGTTCCGCAGAGGATCGCTTTTGGGAGACTCGTTCGATGCATTTGGCGCCGACATCCCACCCGGTGGGACGCTCGGACGTCCTCCGAGAATGCGACGAGCGAAGGCTTCCCGCTTGTCGGCGGCGGTGGCGCTCATGGTGACGGACTGCCGAGTAGCGGGTTGCTTTGTGGTCGAGGGCACTTGAGTCGCCGCGGAAGTCGCCGGCGTCGGAGCTGCGAAACCGGAGTTCGTGCGCTTCGACTGCGCGGGTTCCGTTCGCGTTGGGCTCGGCTGCGGCACGCGCGTCACCGCGTCCTCAGGACGGACGGCGTGCATCTGAATTTCGCTCGGAGACTTCGCCGGGACGGGCGCCGTGCGCGCTGGCGGCGGCTTCGCGCTGAAGGCTTTTTCTCCGATGCGCGCGTCGTAATCTGCGCGCTGTTTCGAAGTGAGAACATCGTGCGCTTCGGTCATCTTGCCGAAGATCGATTCCATCTTCTCTTTGTAGGTGCCCAACTTCTTTCGAAAGAAGCGGTCTGGATGGAAGATCGAAGCGAGCTCGAAATAGGCCTTTTTGATCTCTTTCTTGTCCGCACCGGGATCGACTCCGAGGAGCTCGTAGTGCGTGACGATCGACAGGCGACTGTAGACGTCGACGATGCGCGCGCGGTGCGACTCGTCGAGATCGACTTCTTCGGGGGCGTTGCCCACCTTGATCTGTGGCCGCATGCGCGAGGCTGCGTCGTCTGCCACCTTTCGGAGTGCGCCCTCACTTGGATCGGGTTCGCCATCGAAGCGGATGACGTTGAGCGTACGAAGCTTCGCGATCGCAGGAAGTACGACGGCGTCGGAGAGGCCGGTTGCAGGTCCGATGTCTTCCTCGGACAGGACGCCATCGATGCGCGAAAGCACGAAGCCTTCCGTGGGATTCAGCGGCAGTGTGGGGACGATTTCTCGGCCGACGACCACTCGGGGGACGCGCGAACCCGACATGCTTCTACCCTATCAGTTTCGGCGGGTACCTCCGCGAAATCGGTCGTGCATCCAGAGCCACGCCTCCGGCATTGCAAGGATGCGACGTGCGAGAGCAGCCGCGAGCTGGGTCGTCAAATCTCGCACACTGTTCTCTCGCTCGCTCGTGCTCGACACGGCCGAGATTCGCTCGATCGTGAGCTTCCGCGATTCGCGCCCGCCATCTCCGGGTTGGAGCGTTCCGACGAGGACGACGGCGCCCGTACCGAGAGCGAGGCGCGCTGCTCCCGTCGGCACCTCTGCAAGTAGACCCAAGAATGGAATCTCGATCGACGGGACGCGCGAAGCGAGGTCCATCGGGATCCCGAGAATTTGTCCCGAGCGAAGATGAACTTTCGCCGCGTCGCCAAACTCGCGTGTACCGCGATAGAGCGATCGACCTTCTCCGCGAACGCGATCATAGAGCCGCGTGAATCGAGGATCGTAGCTCTCGCGCGCGACCGTCATGATCGGAAAGCCCGCTTCCTTCAGCGTGAAGAAGAGGCGCTCCCAAGCGCCGAGATGGGCCGAGACGAAGACGACTCCCCTGCCCTCGGACACGGCCTCACGGAGCTTCGTTCGCTCGGTCTCTTCGAAGACGACGGGCTCGAAAGATCCGCCTACGAGCACGCACGCAACCTCTCCGAGCGATACCCCGAGCTCCTCGAAGGCCGACTTCGCGATGACGCGCCTTTCGACGTCACCCGTCCCGACGCTCACGCTCGAGAGATTCGCGAGCGCGATGCGCCTTTCTCGCGTGAGCAAGAAGAAGGCAGCTCTTCCGAGTGCGCGACCCGAAGCGACGATCAGTGGCTTCGGTACGAGTCGAAGAACGAGGAGCAAGAGCGCGACGATGCCGTAGATCGCGTCGTTTTTTGCGCGTTGAACTCCGGTCCAAGTCTCGCCGTGACGACGATCACGACGATCCGAAAGAAGGGTTGCTCGAGCCAGACTCATCGTTCAGCGATTCGCTTCCAAACTTCGTACGCGCCCATCAATGCGAGAGCGGCGCGTCGGGCTCGAGACTAGGCGTTCCCGCGGGACACGTTCCACACGTCGAGCGCACGCGGTCACGCGCACGTTTGGCGGCGCGCTTGCTCTCTTCGCAGTCGGCCGTATCCGAGTCGGAAATGACGAGCTCGCAGAGGCGCGATGTCGAACGTTCGAGAGAAAGCAGCGCACGGCAGGCCGTTCCGCAATCGGCCGCCGCGACATCGAGCTCGCGCTGCGCCTTGTCCATGTCTGCTTTGGCTTGGACGCGCGCCGCCCGAACACCGGGGGGGCTCTCGTCTTGAGGCGCTGCTGCAGTCGCCGGTGCCGCCTGTCCGGAAGCGGTCGCCCTCGCTTTTTCTTCTTTGGGTGCCTCGATGACAGCGGAGTTGGGTGCACGCTCGGCGCCGCCGCATGCAGCAACGAACGAGAGTGCGATGACCGAGACGACGATGGGACGACGGAGTTTTTTCATGGTCGGTGATTTCGTTCTTCGAGGGCGCGTTCGATCACGTGCTCTTGGATCCGCATGGCCTCACGGAGGTGCTCGCGTGCTCGCGCTCGAGCCTCGGCAGCAGCGTCATTTTTTCCGGCGTCGGCGAGCGATGTTGCCCGGGCCTCTTCGATGATGCCTGCCACTTCGTAGAGATGGCCCTCGAAGTAGCTGCCCCGCGTTGCGTGCTGGCGACCTTCGGAAATGGCGGTCGCCGCTGCATCGAGCGATCCCGTGCGAAGGCGGAGCTCGGCGAGGCGCGCATAGGCGTCGGCCAAGACTTCTTCGACCTCCGGAAACTCGTGCGATGGCTTTTTCGCGGAAACGATGCGCTCGATCGTCGTGACGGCATGCGCCGTGTCGTTGCTGCTCTCGTCGAGATTGGCTTCGTGATGAAGGGCACGAGCGAGTGACAAGAATGCGAGGAGCTCTTGATCGACGATGGGAGACGCTTGTGCGGAAGCATCCCCCGTCGACGGGTTACCGCTTTCGGCGACGTTGCGTGTGCATGCCGCCAGCGCCAGAATTGCGAGCGTCGAGAGCAGACGTGTGCGGATGCGCATCATCGCAGCCCCCACGCGCGAAATCTGTTCTCGCGAAGGTCGGAAGCGCGTCGCGTCGCGATGCGATCGATCCGATCGCTGCTGCGGACGGAGCCATAGGGCTCGTGAAAGAGCGCCTCCGTCGAAGCGGAAGTGACGTAGGCGCTCGGCGGAACGCGCGCCGCGAGATCGGCGACGCTCGTATCCCCCGCCTTCGAGAGCAAGAGCACGAACGCAGCCGCAGCGGCGATTCCCGCGGCGAGACCTGCTGCACCGAACAGCAAGACGACGTTGGAAGAACGCTTCTTCGGGGCGCGAGCGAGAGCCCGAGCTACGAGCGTCTTGTTCGAAGCAGCATCGAGAGATGAAGGCGACCACGCAACGTTGAGATCGCGCGCGAAGTCCGCGAGAGCGTTTGCCTCGACATCGCCGTCGCCGCGATGCTCGTCTCGCGCGTCTTCGCGCATCGCGGGCGAGCTAGTTCGCTCGCGCCGGGAGAGCGCGTTGGCCAACGCTTGGGCCTCTTGCGCCTCTTTTGCAGATGGTTTCGGGAACTCGCTGCCGCTCATTTACGATTCTCCAGACGATAGCGCCTTTTTGAGCGCGGTCAGTGAGCGATGAAGAAGGACATCGAAAGTCGCGACGGTGACGCCGAGCTCTTGCGCGACGAGCTCGCGAGGGCGGTCTTCGAGGACGCGCAAGCGGATGGCTTCGCGATAGCGCGGGTTGATTTTCCCGAGAGCGCGCTCGATGACCGCGCGCGCATCGCGACGATCGTGATCTTCGAAATAGTTCGTTTCGGGAGAGGCGCCCTTCTCTTCTTTTTCGAGTTGGCGTTCGAGATCTTCGGGGGCAAAGAGGGTCGTACGTTTGCGCGCGCGCAGTTGATCGATCGCAACCCTGAACGCAATCGTTCGCAGCCACGGGTAGATCCCTTTTCCCTGCCACTCGAACCGGCCAATCTGCTCGACGACCTTCGCGTACGTTTCACTCAGCGCGTCTTTCGCGTGGGCGTCGGAGCCGAGACGCGGCAAGAGGACGTGCCGATAGAGATCACGGCCGTAACGTTCGAGGAGAATTCCCAATGCCGGGCGGTCCCCCGCTTTCGCGCGGAGAACGAGTTCACGCTCCTCCGCATCCTCTGGCGTCACGCAGCGCAGCATAACGGTGAGTGGGTAGGCCGTAACCAGTGAAAGCTGCACGATGGAAGAACGTGCGACGGCACTACTTTCTTACAGGGACGACGATTTTCGCGGCTAGGGCTTGGATGACGGTTCGTCGATGATCGCGCGAATTCGGGGCCCTTCTCCGTCATCCCTCAGCACCAACACGACCTGCTCTCCCGACGTGAAGAGTAGGTGTGACGCTCGATCGGGCGCTGCCAAGAAAATCATCTCACCGGGGACCGACGGCGGCAGGTAGCGAACGGCGAGCCCGAGGCGCGGATTGGCGCTGTCGGTGAGAAGAGTTCGCGTCGTCCGGCGGATGTCACGAAAGCCTACGCCCGTGAGCGCTTTAACTTCATTGGTGTTTTTCACGATGCTGTCGAGCGCGCGCCTCTGAAACGGGCCGGGGAACGGCTGCGCTCCGTGAAGAATCACCTCGTCGGTGAAGGCACTCATGACGCTCTCGAGCGATCCTGACCCGAGCTTGCGCGCCAAGATTTCACCGATGGAAAAAGCGTCGACGGGACGATTTGGCTGCCGAAGCGTGACGACCGTCGCCTCCCTTGGCTCGACGATGGCGGACGTCGCGTAGACTCGCTCTTCGCTGAAGGGAACCGCGCGCGGAGGCACGTCCTGCTTCCCTTCTATCAGGGGAAAAACGGGCGTCGCTTCGTCGCCGCCGTGGCATGCCGCGAGAAGAAGCGTCGCAACAAAGGAACTGCGAGCGAAGGTGCGCACCGCCACGTCAGAGTGGGCGAATCTTGAAACCATCTTTGCGCGTCACGGTCACGATCGAGCGCGGCGGGATCGTGCGCCAGGAAATGTGCGGCTCTTCGTCGAAGTCGCTCGCGAGCAGCCAGAAACGGAGCTGCGAAGGATTCGCGACCTTTCGACGAAAGCTGGGATCGTCCCCCAGCAAGAGGTCTTCGTCGGCTTGCCCTTCGAACACGCGCGACGCCATTTTTTCTCCAGCGTGGAGTGCGACCAAGAACTCGCCATTCGTCATCAGCAGGTTCACTTTGGCTTGGGGAACTCCGATCTCGGTTCCCATCGTTTCGAGAAGCTGCATCGTGTGACGAAGCGCTTCTTCGAACGCTCTCGGCTCCGCGTGGGGCGAGCGCAGCGCGCCGCTGTCGTGAAGGAAAGAGAGTACGACGTGAAAGACGACTTCGGCGTCGGTCTCGCCGCGCACGTCGTTGCGGAGAAATTCTGGGAGACTCTCGAGCAGGCGCGGACGCATCTCGTCGAAGCCTTGCAAGGTTCCCGTCTGGGCGTAGAGCCACTGGCGGTATCGAAACGGATGCGTGTTCTCGGTCCGAAGCGCGCCAACGGTTGCTTCGCGCACGTGACCGATCGCGACGTCTGCTCGGAGGTCGGCGACGAGCGTCGCGAAGTCGATCGTCTCGGCCTCCTCGCTCGGCCTTCGCCGAAGAAGAACCTCGCCTCCCTGATAGAAACCGACACCCCACGCGAACGGATGCGAGCTCCTACGGCTCGGCGGAACACCGCGGTGCGCGCGAAGCGCATCGGCTTCGACGCGGAGCACACGGCCGGCGAAATCCGCGCGGTTTCCGAGGAGCCCAAAGAGACGCGCCATGACCCGATCTTAGGATGGTTTCGAGGTTCGTCCTACTGATCCGTGCCAATAGGTGGGAGATCTCCCGACTTTCCATCGGGATCTCCCAAGGTTTTCTCTTCGAGCTTTTTTTCTTCGCCTCTTTCTTTTCGGATCGCTTGCGCGCGCTTGCGAATGAGATCGGTGTTCTCACCGAGACGCGCGCGAAGGAAGTTTGCGTAGGCACGCACGGCAAACGGCGCGAACGCGGCGGCAACCAAGAGGCCAAAGACGAGCGGAAGTCCGCTCACGTGCGCAACCGCGACGCTTTCACGGCTTCTTGCTGGCAGGCGGAACGATGAACGGAACGACTCGCTCCTTCGACTCGAAGGTCGAGCGGTACTGCGCTGCCGCTTGCTGTGAGCTGAACGGACCGACACGAACGCGATACCAAGTGCCGCGTCCACCGACGCGCGCTTCGAGAACGTGCGCCTTGTGGCCACGCGCCCGAAGTTGATCGCTGAACTTGTGCGCTTCGTCCTGGCTGCGGAAGGAGCTCACCTGCAATTGATAGCCGCCGTCGTGTCCCGACTCCGTGAGAGGACCCGTGGGCGACGAGACTTGCGCCGACTCACTCGCCTGCTTCGTGAGGTTGTCTCGCGGACGGCTGACGATCGCCGAAGGCTCGAGTACTTCGCGCGCGGGAAGAGGATTGACGGGCAAGCGATCCGTCGCGGGGGGCGGCTCGAGCGCGATCGGCATCGCAGAGGTCGTGTTGCCAGGACGCACGGTCGCGAAGGCCGTCGTCGGTTTGAGATCGTCACTGAGCATCGAAGGGAACTTCACCTCTCCCGCGCGGAGCTCACCTGGTTTCTCGTTCGTCTTCGATTGCGCGAGCAGCGACCCGAGCGGATCGGGACCCTTCGTCACTTCCGAGCTTCGTCCGCGAAGGAGCGCCGCACCGACGATGATCGAAGACGCAAGAACTGCGACGATGACGCCGCGACCGAACGTGCCGACGGCTTCGTCGCCTTCTTGCTCCTGGATGCTCTCGAGGTTTTTCATTCCGCTCCTCCTTTTATCGATTGCTGACTGATCTGAGCTCGCGCCTAAGCGCTGCCTTCTTTGGCTTCGGCATTGGCCTCAGCTACGTCCTCGCCCTGAGCGACCTCGCCCTGCGGAAGGTCCATGCGATCCGGTGCGCTGACGCCGAGGAGACGAAGCGCTTCCGCGAGCACGGTGCGAATCGCGCGGACCCAAAGGAGGCGTGCGCGTGTCTTGTCGAGGTCCCAGCTCTTTTCCCAGCCTTCTTGGCTACGAACGGAGTCTTGCGGGAGGATCGGGTCGGCCTTTAGGCGCGTGAAGTAGCTCTGGAACTCTCGCGCGAGCTCCTGCGCATAGAAGACGATCTTGTGCGGCTCACGCGCTGCTGCGGCATCGCGAATCGTCGAGGGGAACTCCGAGAGTCGAAGCGCGATCGCGAGCTCGTCGGGGTGCTGCAGTCCTTCGAGAGATGCGTTCGTGTCGGCGGTGATGCCGATGTCCGCCGCCTTTTTCAACACCGACGTGAGGCGCGCATGACCGTACTGAACGTAGAAGACCGGGTTATCCAGGCTTCTCTTCGTCGCGAGTTCGATGTCGAAGTCGACCTGTGAGTTCGCCGAGCGCGAGAGGAAGAAGAATCGGATCGCGTCCGTCCCTGCCCCTTTGCGGCCCATCTTCTGATCGACCTCTTCGGCGACCTCCTCGATCGTGACGAAGTTGCCGGCGCGCTTGGAGGACTTCACTAGCTCGCCACCTTTGTAGATGAAGACGAGCTGGTAGAGGATCGCTTCGTAACGGTCCTTCGAGAATCCGAGCGCTTCGAGCGCGTTCTCGATACGTGCAACATACCCATGATGGTCTGCGCCGAGAACGGTGATGAGGCGGTCGTAGCCGCGTGCGACCTTGTCGGCGTGGTAGGCGATGTCGCTCGCGAAGTAGGTGTAGCTGCCGTCCGACTTTTGGACGACGCGATCCTTGTCTTGCTGCTTTTCGTCTTCTTTTTCTTCTTTCGCCTGCTTCGCGACGAAAAAGAGCGCGCCATCTTTGCGCTGCAAATAGCCGTTACGTTCGAGCTGAGCGAGCGCGAGCCCGACTGCACCGGAGCGATGAAGCGTCTCTTCACCGAACCACACGTCGTGGAACACGCCGAGGTCGGCGAGGGTCTCGCGAATTCCAATGAGGCCCTTCGAGCCCTGAATTCCGCGGATCATGAGCGTGATCGCGATGCGCGCGAGCTCGTCTCGGCCCTTCTCGAAGATTGCCGGGTCGTTCTTGCGGAGATACGTCGCCAGCTCTCGGACGTATTCGCCCTTGTAGCCCTCGGCGGGAACCTCTCCCCCTGCGTCGAGTGCGACGATGCTCTCGGCGAACATGCGGATCTGATTTCCGAAGTCGTTGACGTAGTACTCGCGCGTCACGCGGTGGCCCGCAGCTTCGAGAACGCGACCGATCGAGTCTCCGAGAATCGCGTTTCGTCCGGAGGCGACGTTCATCGGGCCCACGGGATTGGCGCTGACGAATTCGAGATGGATGCGCTCACCGGAGGCCGATAGCGCGCGGCCGAAGCCGGGACCGGTTCTCACGACGTCGCGCACGGCATCTTGAAAGACGACGGGGCGAAGCTTGAAGTTGAGGAAGCCTGGGCCAGCGAGCTCCACGGATTCGATCGTCTTCGATTGAACGAGGACTTCTTTCAAGAGCTCCGCGAGCGCGCGCGGCTGCATCTTCAACGCCTTGGATAGGGCGAGCGCGACGTTGGACATGAGGTGGCCGTGCTCGGCACGCTTCGGGCGCTCTACGCTCCAATTACGCGTTCCACCCAGCACTGCACGTGCGCCTTCTCCGAGCTTGCCCTGTTCAGCAAGTGCGTTGAGCGCCGATGCGATCGTTTCTGCGACTACGTCTGCAATGACCACGAGATCTCTCCTTCGCTAATGAACTAACTGTGTGACGGCCAACTTTGCCGCGTTTCCAGAGGCGAGCTGGATGGCCTTCCAACGCGTCTCTTCCACCTCGAGTGGGGGATCACTTCCGATGACGATTCCCCCACCCGTCCAATATTTCCCCTCGCGCGCGCTCGCGTTTTCCAGCCGCGGCTCGAGGCACGCAGTACGAATCGTCATCGCCAATCGGAGCGATCCGTCGCGACCGATCGCCCCGTACGCGCCCGTGTAAAAACCGCGCGGTGCATCTTCGAGGTCTTCAATGATTTCCATCGCGCGCGCCTTTGGAGCTCCCGTAACACTTCCGGCAGGAAGCATCGATCGAAGAAGCGCTTCCGAGACGTCTGCGCGAGCGACCACTTCGCGGAGGCGCGTGTGCACCGTCCGGCCCGTCAGGATGCGCGGCGGACCGACGACGCGCGTAGAGCCCGGGGCCGCAACGCGCGCGAGATCGTTGCGATGAAGATCGGTCACCATGACGAGCTCGGCTTCTTCTTTTTCGGAGGCATCGAGTACCGTCCGTTCGCGCTCGTCCGCTGCGGCGTCTGGCCGCCGAGGCCGCGTGCCTTTCATCGGACACGTGCGCGCGACTCCATGGTGCACGTCGAGCGCGAGCTCGGGGCTCGTCGCAAGCAGCGTCGCTTCACCTTCGAAATCGAGGAACGCACCGAAGGGCGTCGGTGCGCGGTCGAGCATGTCGAAAAACGCAACGAGTTCATCTCCTTCGAGCTTGAAATGAATCCTTCGCGCGAGGTTCACTTGATAGATGTCGCCCGCGCGAATGTGCTCGAGCGCCCGCTCGATTCGCCGAAGATGCGCGGCATCGTCGTCGATGAAGTGCGCGTCGAAGATTCGCGCGGCGCCGGGCGGCGAGATTTCACGAGAGAGGAGATCGCGCAAGCGGTGGATGGCGCTCGGAGTATCGCCTTCGATCGCGAGAACGCCCGTTCGGCGATCGCAACGCACCGCGGCGTCGAAACGGAGCCACCGCGCCGTGCCGTCGTAGCGGATCGCTCCGATCCATTCTGGAGCGGCGCGCTCCCCGCCGATGCCACGTTCTGCGAGTCTCGATGGAGAGGTTGCGCCACCGCGCGGAAGCAAGGCATCCGTCTCGTCGACTGGGGCGATCGCGAAAAAAGAGAAGCGACCGTCGTCACGAAGTCCGTCGGCGTTGGAGACGAGCGCCGTGAGGGCTCCGGCCGTGCGGAGCCGAAAGGCGATCTCACGGGCTGATAGGCGAAAGGGCAATTCGACAATCACGACGGCGAGTCACCATAGAACGAATCGACCTCTTTCGAAGGGCGTTCCGACGCAATCGAGGTACGGTTCTCGAGACCCTCGTGCGTTCCCCATCCCTCTCGCGATGCCTTTTTCTCCTGCCCCTCGTCGCTGCGTGCGGCGGTGGAGACACCCCTTCCTCGGTCCTCTCGCTGGTAACGGGCGACGAGACGGATGCCTTCACGCGCACTCCAGCTCCGACCGAGGTCGTCGTCCTCAAGGTGGAAGACGGCGCCGAAGTCGCGCGCGCGACCTTGCCTCGCGGTGACCTCGCACTTGCGGATGTGCTCAACGAAGAGCTCTTGAATCTCCGCATCGAGGCACGCGACGCCTCTGGTGGTCCGCTTCTCGTCGGCTTCGCGGGACCGATTCAAGGAAGTGAGCTCTCGGGTCGTGCACTACCGGTGCTGGTCTCGCGAACCTTCGAATTTGCGAGGCTCCCTGGAGACGTCACTTCGCGCAAGAACCCGCAGGTCGCCGTCGTCGACCGCCGCTACCTCGCGATTGCCGACGAGACGTCGGACACGACCGATCTCTATGACCTCTTGAGTCTCGCTCCGCTGCCAAGGCCCCCGAAACTTCCCCGCGCCCCGAAGACACTCGTTCCGACGGGCACGAAGCTCATCGTCGTTTCCGACTCCGGCGCGAGCACGTTCGATCTTGCGGACTCGACGACCAAGAGCGTGAGCTTGCCGCTGGACCCCTCCGAGATTCTCGGCGCACGCAGCGCAGTCGGTAGCAACGGCGTGACCCTCGTCGTCGGGAATACGACGCACGCGTCGACCAAGATTCTGCGTGTTGCCAAAGATGGAACCTTGAGCGCGCTCGACCTCGCGGTCCCGAGGCTTCACCCTGCGATCACGTTCGTCGGTGGAATCGGCTTCATCATCGTGGGCGGCGGAGATCCGGCGGCGGCGACTATCGAAGTCCTTCCCGAAGACGGATCTGCGACGTTTCCCCTCTCATACGTCGACGTCATCGGCGCGAACGTCGCGACGAATGCCATCGGCTCGACGCTACTCCTCACGGACGGCGCTTCGGTTCGATCGTTCGATCTCACTTGCCGGACGACATGCGTGTCTCGCACGTGGGCAGCAGCGCTCGTTCCTTTCCGACCGCAGACAATCCTTCCCCATCCCGGAACCGATCGCGCAACGATCGTCGGGACGAAGGATGATGGCGAGACCGTCGCAGTCGCCATCGACAACGCCGTCGTCACCGCGGTTCCGTTTCGCGTTCCGCACTTTGGCGCCACATACGCATCTTTCGATGGCCGGCACTACTTCGTCGGCGGTGCAACCAAGGTCGAGACGATCGCGCTGCCCAAGCTCCCGTGAGCTCGCGCTCGTGACGCAGCGATTCGTCAGTGGGCGCTCACGCGCGCCACGATTCCCCGCGCGGTGACGACCCCGCCTTCGAGCGTTCCCGAGAACTTCGCGCCGGGTAACACGACGCAATTCTCGAGGCGCCCCTCCACGGTGGCACCGGCGCCGACAACGACGTGTTGCATCTTTGCCGAGACGCGTGCCGTTTCGTGTACCCACGATTCGCGATCGCCGAGCCACGCCATGTTGGCCGCGAGATACGCGCCGAGGCTGCCGATGTCCGAGAAGTCGGCTCCGAGCTCACGCGCAACCAGGCGTGCGCCGCGATCGAGGAGGGGGATGTAGACATCGCCGACGATGCATCCCTCTTGGGGAAGCTCGATTTCTTTGCCGACGACGTGAATGCCCACGAAGTCGCCTCCGCGCGTCTCTTCTCCAAAAGAGCTCTTTCGGAGACGCACGATGCGACCGTCTTCCAAAAGCCCCACGTTCCCTTCCCCTTTCGCACGGGGAATGACGAACAAGGTCGCGAGATCCGACGCTCGATGAGATTGAACGAGGATGCCGGCATCGACTTCCGAAAGAATGTCGCCGTTCCAAACGAGCGTGTTTTTTGGACGATCGAACGCCTCGCGAATACCGCGAATGCCACCCGCGGTGCCGCGAGGTGCGCTGTCTTCCAGGACGCACGAAAAGGGGAACGCCGTCGAAGTGCGAAAAGCGTCGATCTGCTCTGCGAGGTGCGACGCATTGATGCCCACGCTTGCTCGCGGAAGCTCGTGCGCGAACTTCGATAAAAGGTGCTCGAGCATCGGGGCGTCCCCAATGGGGAGAAGTGGCTTCGGTATCTCTTCGGTGAGCGGCCGCAGACGCGTTCCGTAGCCCGCTGCGAGGATCGCCACGATCACTTGCGATTCCGCCTCATTCACGATGGCGAGACCGTAACGCGCGGGGTGGCGTCTGCAACTATTTTGCGGGTTTCATGCGGCGCGTAGTACGGAAGGGCGCGATGCGAACGCTGGTCACTGCCTCGTTGCTCTTTTTGTCCGTGGCAACGGCTTGCTCGACCGACGCCGTCGGGGTCGACACGTGTCGCTCTGTCGAAGAGGCGCGGTGCAAACGCGCACCAGGCTGCGGCATCGACCTGTCGAGCCCAGTCTACGCGGGTGACGATCCCGTCGAAGGCTGCATTCGCTACTACAACGACGCGTGTCTTCATGGTCTCGTCGCCACGAAGGAGCCCAATACGAAGGAGCGCGATGCCTGCATCGCCGCCATCAACACGGGAACGTGCGACGTCGTAAAGGCGCCCGAGCTCGCGCCCGCATGCGGTTGGCTCGTTCCAGCGGTAACGACGGATGCGGGCACCGACGCTGCAGACGCAGGCGCCGACACCGCAGCCGAGACGACGGACGCGTCAGATGCCAGCGCCGACACAGCGGCCGATTAGGTGAAGCTAACGAGTCGGTGGTGCGACGGGGCCGGACTCGAGACCCGAATCATGCTCGACCGAGCTCATCGGGACGCGCACCCGCTCGACGTGAACGTTCTCACCGAGCTCCACCTGCCAGTACGAAGGCGCATCTCCGCTACGGCAGCCGAGCGTCGTCGATGGAGCCGCGAGAAGTCGAAAGTCCTGCGCGGCGGGAATTCGCTCCTCGCTCAGATGCTTGTGACCGTGCATGACCAACGTGGCGCCGACTTCTTGGAGCGCGCCGAGAAGATGAATCGCGTCGTCCAGGCGTAGCGTGAAGTCTGCGCCGGGGCGACTCGCTGCACGATGCGCAAGGCTCACGACGTGATGGTGCAACATCACGATGCGATGGCGCGCGGACTTCCATTCAGCCGTCGTCCCGTGAGCTCGCAAGAACGCGAGCTGCTCGGCGCCGATCGCTCCATTGTGGCGATAGAACCGACGCTGGGGCCGCGCGCAGGAGTTCAACCCGATGAACGCGACGTCGTCGATGCGCTTCGTCCACGCGAAGAACTCGTTCGCCTCGAGTCCGAGCTTGCCTTGGAAAGCGTCCCACCGTGCGCGTTTGCTCTCGATGGTCGGCTTGGGGCGCGCGCTTCCCGCGAAAGGAAATCCGTAGAGGTCGTGATTCCCCGGGACGACGAACAACCTTCTTTTGGCGACGTATTTCGCAAATACGCGCTCGATGAGCTCGTAGCCGTCACCGTTGTCCGTGAGATCTCCCGTGATGACGACGATGTCCGGCGAGTGGCGTTCCACTTCTCTTGCCACCTTGATGAGCCGCAGGTTCGAGTTGCGCGGTGTCGCCTTGAGCATGGCCTCGACGGCTTCGCGGGAGGGTAGGTTTGCGGCAAGTGCACTTGCGTGTCGCGCGGCAAGCCGAGCAACTTTCTCGGCGCCGCGTTCGATCGGATCCGTTCGATCGCGCCGCAAGACCTCGCCCTTTTTCAGCGGCAGCCTGTGCGCGTAACCCTCGGGATCGACGATGCGGTGCTTCTTCCCTTTGCGGTCGCGAAGGATGCTCCAGCCCTCGTACGACCACACGGGCTCGTACCTCTTGTCGACGAACGGTTCGCCGCTCCGGCGCACGAGCCGCAACGAGTCGTGAAAACTATCTCCGAACGCAGAAACGTGGAGATCCGAGAGATGGGCGATCGTGAGCGGCATGACCTACGCCGCGTCGACTCACATCCCCGAGATGATCTTGTACGACTCACCCGAGCGAACGAGCTCGAGGCGATTGTCCGCGACGACGTTCTTCCACTCGTCGCCCTTGACGCCCGGGATCTTGAAGCTCGCCGTGAACGTGTAGTCGATCTGGAAACGGTGAGTCTGCGTGACCGAGATGCGGCGATAGCGAACTTCGTGCCGAATCGACTCCGTCTTTGCAAAGGTCGTCGTGAGGTAATCCTTGAAACCGTTGAAATCGAGGTCGTCGGTGCCGTCGGCGTTGCCGCCGTCCTCGTGATACGAGGGGTGCGTCATCTTGAGAATGAGGCCCACGTTCTTCTCTTCGACGGCCTTGCGGTACTGCTCGCAGAAGTCGACGACACTGCGGTTGTCGCCCGTATCGGGAACATCGGTGTTGGGGATGACGGAGGCACCGCACCCCATCGAGCCGAGGCTCGTGGCTGCGCCCAGCGTGAGAAATACCGCGACGACGAAACGACTCATGGTGACGGAGAAACGCATCGAGAACCTGACTTTATTCCTTTGCGCGGACGTCCTCGGAGAAAATCGGAGGCGCCGCTCGACTCATTCCGTAAGTATCGAGCCCGGCCCAGTCGGTCAAGGAAACGGCTGCGCGGCGGAAGAAGCGCCTTCCTAGGCCCAGAAAACGTGATTTTTCGGGTATATTTCGCCCGTTCTCTCCCCTCTCTTGTCGCGACGACAAAGGTGATATCAAGCGGGCATGGGTTCGCTCGTCAACTACACGACCAATCGGGGGGTCGCGACCCTCACGCTGAACGATCCGCCAGTCAACGCGTAGTCGCACGAGATGTTCAAAGAGCTCGATGCCTGCATCCTCGATGCGCGCTACGAGGACGACGTCCACGTCATCATCGTGACGGGTCACGGCGAGAAGTTCTTCTGCGCCGGCGCCAACATCAACATGCTCAAGGAGACGGACGCCTCCTTCAAATACTACTTCTGCCTTCACGC
>JAHFDV010000460.1 GCA_023248815.1 Myxococcales bacterium | reverse complement strand
TCCGGTAGCCGACTTCACGCCCCTCTCGGATGCGTTTTGCCCCCGCGAAGATCAAGGCCTCGCTGGGCTCGCTCACGAAGAGAAGGGATCGCGTGACGATCAGGCCGAAGAGAAAGACGACGACGGCGGCGGTGAAGATGAAAGCGAGAACGATGCCGATCATCGCGAACCTCCCGTTCCTGAAGTAAGACTCTTTCCGGTGAGCACCGCGTCGAGGTCGACGCCCATCGCGTTGCACGTCTCGCGGACGATCCCCATGACTCCCAAGGGGTAGGCTGCGACGGCCGAAGAGATGCCCGATCCATCGCCGCCATCGACGATTTGAAGCTCCTCGATCTGCAACCGCTGCATGCGCTCGATGGCAGCACGCACGAGCACGTCGAGGTGCTGGAGCACGTAGGCTTCGCGCCCGTCGCTACCGCTCTGACCCCATTGCTCGACGATCAGCGAAAGCGCCTCGGCGGTGGCGCGTCCCGTCTCGATTGTCGGCGCTGCGTCACCGCGCGCGAGAGCGATGGCGGCACGTGCGCCTGCTTCGGCGGGCAACACTTGTTCGACCTGCAGATAGAGCTTCGCGAGCTGCCCGCGCAGAAGCTGCAATTCTTGCTCGGCGATGGCACGCGACGTTTCTTGAGCGACGCCGGCTTCGTTCTCGATGCCCGCGACTTCCGCTTTGAGGCGCGCGAGCTCGGCGCGAAGGCCGTTTTGAGCGGTCAGTACAGTCGCTTCCCCCTGACGCGTCGCCGTCTCTGCCATCTGGCGCGCGCCTGCCTGCGCTTGCTGCACCTCTTGATGAGCGACGTTCTCCGCATTTTCGGCGTCGCGAATCATCGTCGCGATCTGCGCGCGCCCCAAGTTGACGAGATACTTCTGATCGTCGGAGACGTGCTGCACCTTGAGCACATCGAGCTCGAGGCCCAGCTTGTCGAAGTCGTCCTTTGCGTTCAGGGCGAGGCTCTCGGCGAACTTGAGGCGGTTCTGATTGACCTCTTCCGGAGTGAGCTGGCTCAACACTTCACGAAGCACGCCTTCGAGCGTCTGACGCGCAATCATCAGGATCTTCTGTTGATCCATCCCCAAGAAGCGCTCGACGGCTTGGCGCACGCGCGCGGGGTCCGTCGAGATTTTCACGTTGGCGATCGCATGCACAGTGAGCGGAATGCCTCCGCGTGAGAACGCATTGGCTACCGAAACTTCGACGCCTGCGAGGCGTACGTCCATTCGTGAGAACGTCTCCAGAAGGGGAACGCGCAGCGCCCAGCCTCCGTGCAGGATGCGGTAACCCACGGTGGACCCATCGGGGAGCGTTCGAGACCGCCCCGAAAAGACGAAGACCTCGTTGGGCGCGCACACATAGAGAAATTTCTTCAGGAGCGCGAAGACGATCGTGAAGAGAACGAGGATGACCGCGGCCCCGCCCAGAAGGAGAATGAAGTCTCCGCTAGGCTCCGTAACGGTGATGGTTTGCTGCACGCGCGGAGGATAACAATCTATTCGGAGCTGCCGAGCTCTTTCGGCGCACGCGACACCGTGACGTCGTTTCCGTCCATGGCTTCGACGACGACGGCTTCTCCCAGCGCAATCGCCTCGCTGGAGCGTGCAGAGTAGTCTCGCACGACGCCTCTGATTTCGACGCGGATCTTGCCGAGCGCTTCTGGCGCGATGGGTACGATGACTCTCCCGAGTGTTCCGACGGCGTCGCCAGACGTTCCGTGGCTCGAAGTCGACTTTCGCTCGAGTGCGCGCACGACGACGCGAGTGAGCACTCCGAATCCGAATCCGACGATGAGCGCGAGGGCGAACGCGACCCAAGAGGGGGCGAGATCGAAAATGCGCAACAACGTTCCGAAGAGTCCGAATGAAAGGAGAGCAAACGACCAAAACCGCAAGCTTCCGAAAATCAGCCAAGGGCTGTCGTGGTCGTGATCTCCATGAAGATCGTGCGCGTCCCCACCGTCGCCGTCACTCCCGCCCATCGCGAACTGGACGACGAGAATGCCTAGCCCGAGGATGAACGCGCTCACGAAAACGGCTAACACCTCCGCACGGTACGCTCGTCGGACGGCGAGGTCGACGTCCCCGATGGCGGACGGAGGCGCATTCGCTCTATCCGCGGGCCCAATCGAGCAAGGCGGCACGGCGGGCCCCTAGATAAAGAAGACCAGAGAGCAATCACCGGCGCGCGCGGACCGAAGCTACGCCGTCGCCCTTCGAGGCTCCGGGCTCCGGTCGTGGGTGGCCGCTCTACGCATGTGGCATGCCAGACCACAGCGGGTCTCTAAAGGTCGAAATCGTCGTAAAATTAGAGAATTTCGGTACAAAAACCTGGATCTTCGAATCAATCCGAGTATGAGGATGCGTTCCTCGAACGGGTAGGTGCTGTGGCGGCGCCTCGATGCGTGTTCTTACGGGAACTTGCGCAATGGTTCGAGGCTACGAGGAGTAACGATATGGCAAAGGGTTCGTCGAAGGGGAATGGCAAGCGCGACGGCAACGGATCGCGGGAAGCCGAAGTCGATCGTGAAGCAGCGCGCCTGCAGCAGCTCGTAGAAAACGGCGGCAGCAGCGGCAAGAAGAATTACCTTTCGTACGAAGACGCCGACGACCAGCAGTCGAACGAAGCTGGCGGCGACGAGATGGGCGACATGATGGGCCTCGGCGACGAGGACATCGAGATCGTCGACGCGACCACGCAAGTGAAGATCGCGCCGAAGCGCATCAACGACGAAGAGGGCGAGAAGAAAGCCGTCCCGCGCACTGCGGCGCCGGGCTCCGTCAAAGAAGAAGACACCGCCTACTACTCCAAGTCGAACGATCCAGTTCGCCTCTACCTCCGCAAGATGGGCAGCGTCGCGCTCCTCACGCGCGAAGGCGAAGTCGAGATCGCCAAGCGCATCGAGCAGGGCGAGCAGCGCGTTCTCAACGCCATCCTCAATAGCCCGGTCGCTGTCCGGGAAATCCTCGACATCGCCGACAAGCTCCGCCGTGGCAAGATCCGCGTGAAGGACGTCATCCGCGACGCGGAAGACGAAGAGCGCGAGTTCAACGAAGAAGAGGCGACCAAGAAGGTCCTCAAGTCCATCGACAAGGTGCGCGTCCTCGACAAGGCGCTCCAAGATCTCAACGCTACGCTCGAGACCTGCGCTCAGGCGCGCAAGAAGAGCATCGAGACCGAGATCGAGACCAGCCGCGCCAAGATGGTCGAGACGCTCGAAGAGATGCGTCTCAGCAAGAAGACGATCGATCGCGTCGTCATCAAGCTCCGCTCGCTCATCCAGAAGGTCGAAAAGGCCGATGGTGGCTCAGCTGAGCTCGAGCGCCGCACCGGCGTCGACATGAACGAGCTCCGCAAGGAAGCGCGTCTCGCAAAGGGCGACGCGAACCTCGAGCGCAAGTTCAAGCGTAAGCACGACGTCACGCCCGAAGAAGTCATGGCGAGCGCCAGCGCCGCGCAGAAGAACATCAAGCGCGTCGAAGAAGAGCTCGACCTCGATGCGAAGGCACTCCGCACGACCTACGATGCGATTCGCGAAGGCGAGCGTATGGCAGAGCGCGCGAAGGGCGAGCTCGTCGAAGCGAATCTTCGTCTCGTCGTCTCGATCGCCAAGAAGTACACGAACCGCGGCCTCCAGTTCTTGGACCTCATCCAGGAGGGCAACATCGGCCTCATGAAGGCGGTCGACAAGTTCGAGTACAAGCGCGGCTACAAGTTCTCGACGTACGCCACCTGGTGGATTCGTCAGGCAATCACGCGCGCCATCGCGGACCAAGCTCGTACGATCCGTATCCCGGTCCACATGATCGAGACGATCAACAAGCTCATCCGCACGAGCCGCTACCTCGTTCAGGAGTTCGGCCGCGAGCCGACGCCGGAAGAGATCGCAGAGAAGATGGAGCTTCCGCTCGACAAGGTCCGCAAGGTCCTCAAGATCGCGAAAGAGCCGATCAGCCTCGAAACGCCCATCGGCGAAGAGGAAGATTCACACCTTGGCGACTTCATCGAAGACAAGAGCGTGGTTTCGCCGGCAGACGCCGTCACCGCCTCGAACCTTCGCGAGAACGTTCGCAAGGTGCTGAAATCGCTCACGCCGCGCGAAGAGAAGGTTCTTCGTATGCGTTTCGGCATCGACGAGAAGAGCGATCACACGCTCGAAGAGGTCGGCCAAGACTTCGAAGTCACGCGCGAGCGTATTCGTCAGATCGAAGCGAAGGCACTTCGCAAGCTCCGCCATCCGTCGCGCAGCAAGCAAGTGAAGAGCTTCATCGAGTCGTAAGACCTCGAGCGACAACTCTCGCGAACGACGCGAGGAAGGAGCCCGTTCATCGAGAGGTGAGCGGGCTTATCCTTTTTCACTTCTCTTCGCGTAGCATCGCCCGAAACGGGAGCTCGAACGACGAGCTCTACGGGGGACCAGGCTTGAAAAGTCGCGCACGAATCATTCTTTCGGTAAGTGTGCTCGCTTCGGCAACGACGGCGCTCCTCTACGCCTGCAGCAGCACCGAGACGAAGACGGTCTATGTCGATGGCGGCGTGCAGATTGTCGTCCCCGATGCGGAGATCATCTATGTGGATGGCGGCGTGCGCGAGATCCCGTTCGACGGGGGCGACCTCGGCGACGCGGGACCCTCCGCGTGCTCGAGCGAAGCGGGCGCCTCCGAGGCGCTCGGGCAAGGGATGTATGGCTGCGCCGGAAGCGCGCGCTACGCGGACCGCAACTCGCTCTGCAGCACCGGTTGCACGTCCTGCTCGACGCTCTCGTACGTGTCTCGCCTGCATCCTTCGCGGACGCCGACCCACAACTATTGGCTCGCCAATGGCAACAGTGGAAATCTGTCCGGCAGTGGTTCGAACGCTTGCGCGATCGGCGACGAAGGACCGACATGCCAGATCGCAGTCACCGACACGCCCATGCGCGTCTGCAAGCCGACCCAGCCCGATCCCGAAGGCAACCAGTGCAATTGGACGGGCTGCGGCCTCAATGGTGACACCACTTCTCAGTACTTCGGCGGTTGCAACGACAACACGACCGCGGGTTCGCTCTGTTGCCCCAATGGCACGCCG
>JAHFDV010000459.1:4210-5062 GCA_023248815.1 Myxococcales bacterium | reverse complement strand
GGCGAGCATGATCGAAACGAGGATCGTCTTGTCGGTGATGGCAGCGCGCACCGATTCTGGGGTGACGATGCCTTCCTTCGTGACGGGAAGATACGTGACCTCGAAGCCTTGCTTTTCGAGGCGCTTGCACGTGTCGAGCACGCTCTTGTGCTCGATGACGCTCGTGATGATGTGATTGCCCTTGTCCTTGTAGAACTCGGCAACACCCTTCAACGCGAGGTTCGTCGCTTCCGTCGCACCCGACGTGAAGACGATTTCTTTTTCGCTCGTTGCGCCAATGAGCTTCGCGATGCGTTCGCGCGCGACTTCGACGGCTTCTTCAGCAGTCCAGCCGAACGCATGATTGCGGCTCGCTGCATTGCCGAAGCGCTCGGTAAAGTACGGGAGCATGTCTGCGAGAACGCGCGGATCGACCGGCGTCGTCGAGTGGTAGTCCATGAAAATAGGGAACGAGAGGCTCATCGGTACTCCTTCGCAGTCACTTCGCCGCAGCTTGCAGCGTAGAGGTGGACAGTGTCGTCGTGCTTGCAGGGTTCGCACGAAGACCGGAAACGAGCTCGGGCACTTCCGTGCTCGAATCGTGGTGCTCACAAGATTTGCATTCCGAGACGACGTGCTCCGTCTCGCAAACTCCACACCCTTCGAGGTATTCGAGGCTCGCTTCGAGCTCCTTCTCGAGGGCGGCATACTTTCGGACCTGCTCACGCGCGGCTTCGAGCTTCTCTTCGTAGAGCGCCCGCATCTTCTCCATCGCGTGCGGCGCCGAAGATGCCGACTCCCAATCGCTCACGATCGTCTTCACTTCAGTGAGACTGAAGCCGAGCTCTTGGAGCTTCGAGATGAAGCGAATGC
>JAHFDV010000459.1:1321-4200 GCA_023248815.1 Myxococcales bacterium | reverse complement strand
ACCCCACCTCTTCGTAGAGGTGAAGCGCGCGGACCGTCTTGCCGGAACGCTGGGCGAGCTCACCGACTTGCATCGACCCCGAGCAACCGACGGTCTCCGAAGCCTCTTGGGCCGCGCGCGCGATCGAAGCGGACGCTTCTTTCGCAGAGGCGTCGCCATAGAGCGGCAGGCGGTGAGGTTCTAGGGACTTATCCATGATTGCGAGCGGCGTTGGAGTGGCGTGGAGATAGGTCAATGTGCCGAAACAGTCAATCACCCTTACGTGCGGGTGAGTCTTCTAACCCATACCTTTACGTTAGGGTTAACGTAGTCCGCAGGCGCCGTCGCTTCAAGAAGATATTACGTAAGTGATTCCAAGAGCTTGATGGGCGACTGTGGCGGCTTTTTGCTCGACGGAAAGGCCTGGTGAGCCCTAGCGGCTGATAGGATCAGGAGGCGTGGCTTCCGAGGAAGAGTGGCAGATCGTCTGGCAACGGGCGCTGACCGAGCGCGGCTCGTCCCGCGTTGCGACGCTTCGACGTTTGCTCGAGCGCGCGCCGACGCGTGAGCTTCGCGCGCAAGAGTCCGAACACGCGGGTCTCGACTACGTCGCGCGGCGCTCGACGAAGGAGGCGATCACATTTTTCGCAATGGCGCTCGGCGCGGGGTCCTCGCTCGCAGAAGGCCAGGCGCGAAGGCTCGCGCAAGACGAAGACGACTGGGAGCAGATCGCGCGCGGGCTTCGTGAGCGTTCGACCTACGAGCACGACCACGAAACGCGGATGGCAACCTACGAAGAGATCGGTCGCATCTACGAGGAGCGACTCGGCGATACGCGCGGGGCAACCGTGTTCTACTTGCGCGCCCTCTCTCTCGACGATCGACGCGCCTCTCCCCTCCGCGCGCTCGTGCGGCTTTCGGGAGTCGCCGGAGACATCGAAACTGCGACGGCCTACGCCGCGAAGCTCGGTGAAGCGCTGACGGATCCCGAAGAGCGCGCGATTGCGTACGAGCACGCGGCGCGTCTCGCGAGCTCGCTTCCAAGCGGTAAAGAGCGCGCCAAACGATTTGCGGCGATCGCCGAGGACCTGCGCTCGAGCGACACGACCCTTCCCAAACTTTCGGACACGGCGGAAGTTCCGTTCGTCCCTCCCGAAGACTCCAGCAACGACATCACGGGGCTCCAACATCGCGACGCGCTCGACGCTGGCGGTGACTTCGATTCGAACACGTCGGAGAACATGCTGTCTCCCGAGATGCTCGTTCACGAGCTTCGCCTCGCGACGCAGCGCGCGACCGGCAACGAACGCAGACGTCTCGCGCTACGAACGGCAGCGATTGCAGGTGCAAGGCTCGGAGCATGGGAAGAAGCGATCGGTGACTTGTCCGTCGCGCGCGCCATCGGCACGGAAGACGAGCCACTCTTGCGTCTCGAGGTGCAGGCTTTCACGCAGACGCGTCGCTGGGAGCTCGCGGCGACGGCGCTCCGAGCGCTTTACGACATGGTCGACGTGCCTCTCGAACGGAAGCACGTGCTCGAAGAGTTGATCGTGGTGGTCGAAAAAGGCGTGCGTGATCCCTTCTGGACGGCGGACCTTCTCGAAGAGCTTCTGCTCCGCCACGGCTACGATCCGCAGCTCTTTGCTCGCATCGTCGCGATCTACGAGCAAGAAGGCGAGCCGGGAGCACGCAATGCGCTCGTCGCGCGGGTGTCCGCCGCCGCCATCGCAGCGGGTTTCGATCCGCCGTCGCTGTCTTCGGACGTCTCGCAGGAGCGCGGCGTCTTTTCGAGCGGGAAAATGGCCGTCGACGCGATCTCTTCGAGCGCAATGGACCAAGGCGCCATCGACCCGAGCTCGCTCGAAGAGATCAGCGATCTCGCCGAAACCTTCGACTCGCACGGTCAGAAGTCGGGAACGGGAGAGCGATCGAGCACGGGATTGCGAACGGCTCGCGGCTCGTCTTCGGGCGAGATGCGCGGCGTCGATCCTTCACCCTCCGCTTCGCGTTTGGTGGCGCAGGCACACTTTTCGGAAGTGCTCGAAGACGCACGCGCTCGCATCTTGCGTGCTCCGTTCGACCCAGTTCCCTATCGCGACATCGCAGAGGTGTATCGCGCGAAGGGCCGCCTCGACGAAGAGTGGTGCGCGCTCGATGCGCTGCATTTCTTGAAAGCGACCTCGAGCGAAGAAGAGATCGCGCACGCAAAGTTTCGGTCGCCTGCGATCTCGACCTTTCCTGGAACGTTGCTCGAAGTTGCGTGGCGCACGCACTTCGTTCACGAAGGCCTCGACGCTTCAGTCGTCGAGCTCGCCGCGCTCCTCGCGGAGCTACGCGTGAACCATCTCGCGCGCCACGCGGTCGAGCGCGGGGAGCTGCTGACCAATTCACCGAGAATTCAGGCAGTGGCGCACTCGGCTGCAGAAGTGCTCGGTGTTCCGATGCCACCACTCGTGCGCGCAAGACAGCTCTCGCTGAGGCCGCCTCCCGGCATTCCCCATGGGAGCTCTCAGCCGCCGCCTCCGCTCGTTCCGCTCCAATTCAAGATCGAGGAGCGCCCGGTGATCGAGGTCGACATGACCGTTGCGCCCTTCGTCCCCGAGGGAGAGCTCAACTACCTCATCGGCAAAGCGATTGCATTGCATCAACCCTATTTGCTTCCGCGGTCGGCGTTCGTAGCGAGTGAGCTCGCGCGTGTCCTTCAAGACAGCGAAGAGTGGTACTCGACCGGCAATCTTCGCGACGGTCTCCTGCGAGACATCGCGCCGACCGACTCGGAGCAGGAGCTCGCGCTTCTCTCGATTCGGATCGAGCGCGTCATGCGCACCGAAGTGCGTGTCGATGTCGCGGCGATCTCTCGAATGCTCGGCCTGATGGAGCTTTCCGCGTGCCGCGCGGGA